>NZ_JBJHAB010000025.1:0-47804 GCF_054050815.1 Blastococcus sp. SYSU DS0552 | reverse complement strand
CCCCCCCCCCCCCCCCCCCCCCCCCCCCCCCCCCCCCCCCCCCCCCCCCCCCCCCCCCCCCCCCCCCCCCCCCCCCCCCCCCCCCCCCCCCCCCCCGCGTCCGGCGAGGGGGCGGGCACCGGTGGGCCTCGCGCCCGGGCGGTGGAGCGGCAGCGTGCGCCCGGCCCGGGTGCCCCGGTCCACCGCCTCGCTCGCTGCGGAGTCCGCCGGCGGCAGCGTCGGCAGCGGGCGCGTGACGAGCGGCACGCCCGCGTCCTCGGCGATCCGCCGGGCCCGGGGGTGCGGGAAGCGGCCGAGGTCGACGACCAGGGTGAGCGCCTCCGGCGGCACGACGGCTGCGTCGGGTCCCCGGCGGTCCGGAGCCACCCGGTGGCCCGATGCCGGGGTCAGCTCGTAGCACGCGGCCGGCGCGAGGAGGGTGCGCAGGACCCGGGCGGCGATCCGGGCCGACCGGCCGAACGACCGGTAGATGCCGATGACGGCGTCCTCGGGTCGGACGCCCAGCGCCCGGAGCTGTTCCGACGCACGGTCGGCCAGGTCGTGCAGCGGCCGCACGTCGTCCGGGATGGGATGGGCTGCGGTGCTCGTCCGCGTGCGGAGGACGCGGGAGCTGGTCTGGTCGAGGGACAAGGGTGGAACTCCGGTCTGTCGTGAGGTGGACGATCGGGATGCGGGCTCGCCGTCCGGGATCACACGCCCACCGGCAGGTCGGGCAGGTAGGGCCAGATGTCGCGCGGCGTGGCGAATTGGCGCGGCGGCAGGCCCTGCAGGACCGCGAGGACGTCCGGATGGGCGCCGGCCCGCGCGGCGGCCGCCTGCAGCTGCGTGGTGGTGACGGGTCCGGCCTGGAAGGCGGTCTCGACGTCGTCGAGAACCTGCATCCGGGTGAGAGGCATGCTTCCTCCTGGTGCGGGTGTGCGGTTCAGTCCGTGGGATGCGCGGTGACGGCGCGGGGGCGGTACTCCGCCGGGAGCGGGCCGTTCGCCCGCTCCGAGCGCAGCAGGGCCTCGGCGTCGCAGGTGGTGCAGCAGTGGGTCTGCGTCCACCCGACGACGGAGAGCTGGGACCCCCGGGAGTACTGGGTCAGCACCTGCGGCCGGAGCACGAGGTCCGTGCCGTGGCAGGTGGCGCAGCGGAGACGCTGGTCGCGGAGAAAGGACGTGCCGCAGGAGCCGCAGTTGATCTGGATGCCGGCGACCCCACCGCTGCCGACCAGGTCCTCCGTCTCGCCGCACGTGGGGCACTCGACGTGCATGGGCATGGACTCCGACCTCCTCGAGTGGGACGAGCCGCGCTAGTGAGCAGCGATCCTCGCGGCGCCCATTCTACTCTTACGTAAGGGTTACATCTCGGCGTCCCCCCTCCCGGGCACCTGCGCTGCGCGCAACTCTGCGGTTGCACCGCCCGTGCACGGCGGCCGGCGCCCCTGCCGGCGCGGGGTCGCGTGTTGCAGGAGAACCGGCCACGGTCGACGCTGGAACCACTGGCGCCCGCACCGCTGGAACGATCGCTCCGACCGCGCCACCGCACCGCACTCGCCGTCAGCGACGCCGGCCACCACCACCCGGAAGGAAGTCCCACGTCCCGTTCCGCGCCGGCAGCGCGCCTCTCCTCCCCGCCGTCCGCGGGCACCCCACGCCCGGGCGCCCTCTCCCCCGGCGGCTTCTACGGCTGGCACATGGTGGCCGTCTCCGCCGTGGCGCTGGCCGCCACCGCGCCCGGCCAGACCGCCGCCGTCTCCGCCTTCATCGACCCGATGACCGAGGGGCTGGGTGTCAGCCGGTCGGCGATCTCCACGGCCTACCTCGTCGGCACGCTCGTCGGCGCCGCGGCGATGCCCCTGGTCGGTCGCGCCCTCGACCGGTACGGCACCCGCGCCACGATGGCGGGGATCGGCGCCGTCTTCGGGGCGGTGCTCCTGGCGCTGTCGCTCGTGTCGAACCTGGTGGGCCTGACCGCCGGCTTCGTCGGGATCCGGATGGCCGGCCAGGGCGCCCTCGGGCTGACCGCCACCGCTGCCGTCGCCGTCTGGTTCACCCGTCGCCGGGGGACGGCGGTCGGTCTCGTCTCCGCCGTCGGCGCCGCCGGCATCTCCCTGGCCCCCATCGGGCTCGAGGCCCTCATCTCGGCCACGAGCTGGCGGACCGCCTGGGCGGTGGAGGGGCTCCTCGTCTGGGCGGTCGTCATCCCCCTGGCGCTGCTCGGCGTCCGCAACTCACCCCCCGAGCTCGGCCAGCAGCCCGACGGCAGGCCGCAGGCCGGGCAGCCGCCGATCCACCTCCCGGCCGGGCTCACGCTCGGCCAGGCCGCCCACACTCCCTTCTTCTGGGTGGTCGTGGCCGGGGTCGCCGTCGCGGGGATGCTCGGCACGGCCGTCGCCTTCCACCAGATCGACCTGCTCGGTGAACGCGGGCTGAGCAGCACCGCGGCGGCGGCCAACTTCCTGCCGCAGACCGTCGCCTCGCTGCTGGCCACCCTCGCCGTCGGCGCCCTGGTCGACCGAGTGAGCCCCCGGTGGCTGACCGCCACCTGCATGCTCGGGCTCGCCGCCGGGCTGGCGTGGGGGACCGTCGTGGACCCCGGGTGGTCGGCGATCGGCTTCGGCCTCCTCCTGGGCGGCTCCGCCGGCGCCATCCGCACCCTCGAGGCCGGTGCGTTCCCCCGCTACTTCGGCACCACCCACCTGGGGTCGACCCGCGGGGTCGTCGCCGCCGTCAGCGTGGCCTCCACCGCCTTCGGACCGCTCGCCTTCGCGCTCGTGCACGACGTGACCGGCGGGTACACCGTGGCGCTGCTGGCCTCCGCCGTCCTCCCGCTGCTGGTCGCCGTGATCTCGCTGGTGCTCCCGGTCCCCCGCCCCCTGGACCGGGTCCCCGACGACGCTCCGGAGGACGCCGGCGAGGCGGTGGCGGGCACGCCGATCCCGCCACCGCCGGCGACCCCCGGGGCGACCGCCGTCGAGGCCGACATCGCTGGCACCCCGCCCGTCGAGGACCGGCCGGCCCGGAGCGAGCCCTCCCCCTGACCGCCGCGGCCTCCGAATTCCCGGGGCGGTCGCTGCGACGGCGCGCGGCCGCCCCGGGGTCCACCTCCCGCAGGCATCACCCCGCGGAGCGCGTCAGGTCGCCCGGCCCCGCATCCGCCGGTACTCGGCCACCAGCGCCGTCGTGGCGGCATCCTGGTCCAGCGGCACGGGCTCCGGGCTGGTGAGCGCCGGCGCCAGCTCGCGCGCCATCACCTTGCCCAGCTCGACACCCCACTGGTCGAACGAGTCGATCTGCCAGATCACGCCCTGGGTGAGGACGACGTGCTCGTAGAGCGCCACCAGCTGCCCGAGCGTCCCCGGAGTCAGCCGCGGCGCGAGGATCACCGTGCTCGGCCGGTTCCCGGGCATGACCTTGTGCGGCACGAGGGCCGGGGGCGTGCCGTCGGCCGCCACCTCCTCGGCGGTGCGGCCGAAGGCCAGGACGGCCGCCTGGGCGAACATGTTGGCCATCAGCAGGTCGTGCATCTCACCGATGTCGTGGCTCGGCTCCCCGAAGCCGATGAAGTCGGCGGGGACGAGCGACGTCCCCTGGTGCAGCAGCTGGTGGAAGGCGTGCTGGCCGTTCGTGCCGGGCTCCCCCCAGAACACCTCGCCCGTCGCCGTGGTGACCGGCTGCCCGTCCGTGCGCACCGACTTGCCGTTGCTCTCCATGGTCAGCTGCTGCAGGTAGGCCGGCAGCCGGGAGAGGTACTGGCTGTAGGGCAGGACGGCGTGGGTCTGGGCGTCGAAGAAGTTGCGGTACCAGACACCGAGCAGGCCCAGCAGCACCGGGACGTTGCGCTCGAGCGGGGTGGTGCGGAGGTGCTCGTCGACGGCGTGGAAGCCGGCGAGCATCTCGTCGTAGGCGTCCGGGCCGATCGCCACCATCAGCGAGAGCCCGATGGCGGAGGTGAAGGAGTACCGGCCCCCGACCCAGTCCCAGAACTCGAACATGTTCTGCGGATCGATGCCGAACGCGCGCACGGCGTCGGTGTTGGTGGACACCGCGGCGAAGTGCTTGGCCACGGCCGACTCGTCGGCCCCCAGGCCCCGCAGCAGCCAGTCCCGGGCGACGCCGGCGTTGGTGAGCGTCTCCAGCGTGGTGAAGGTCTTGGAGCTGACGACGAACAGCGTCTCGGCGGGGTCGAGGTCTCGGGTGGCCTCGGCGAAGTCGGTGGGGTCGATGTTCGAGACGAACCGCAGGGTGAGGTCCCGGTCGGCGTGGTGCCGCAGGGCGGTGTACGCCATCGCCGGACCCAGGTCGGAGCCGCCGATGCCGATGTTGACCACCGCCCGGATCGGCCGGCCCGTGTGCCCGCGCCACTCCCCCGAGCGCACCTGGTCGGCGAAGCGGCGCATTCGCCCCAGCACCTCGTGCACGTCGCGGACCACGTCCTGGCCGTCGACCACGAGCTGCTCACCCGGTGGCATGCGCAGCGCGACGTGCAGGACGGCACGGTCCTCGGTGGTGTTGATGTGCTCGCCGCGGAACATCGCCTGGATGCGGTCGGGCAGGCCCGCACGCTCGGCGAGGGCCACCAGCAGCCGCAGCGTCTCGTCGCTCACCCGGTGCCGGGACCAGTCGACGTGCAGCTCACCGACCTGCCCGGTCAGCCGCGCCGCGCGATCGGGATCGCCGGCGAATAGGTCCCGCAGGTGTGTGTCCCCGAGGGCACGGCGGTGCTCGTCGAGCGCGCGCCACTCCTCCGTCGCGGTGATGTCCATGCCGCTCCCTCCCTGTTGTCCGACGGCTCGGCGCCGTCGCGATCGTGCCGTACGGCCATCGGTACCTGAACGTGACCAACGGCTCACCACTCAACCCTGACGTGAAGGGCGAGTTCCCGGCAGACTGTCCGTGACACCAGCGGGCCGCGCGTGCGCGCCGAATTGCCGGGTCGGCGATCCCGACCCGCACCGGGCGACGCATCGGGCTCCGCTCTCCCGGGCGCACCGGCGCGCCCACCCCTCACTCGGCACCGTCCCCGGTGCTGCCGATCTGCGCTCCGCGGCGCACCGAACGAGACGGATCCATGTCCTCAGCACTGCCTGCCCTCCCCAAGCCGCGCCTGTCCCGGCCCGCCTGGCTGTCCCCGAAGGTGGCCCGCACCGAGGTGCTCGCCGGCCTGGTCGTCGCCCTGGCCCTGATCCCGGAGGCGATCAGCTTCTCCATTCTCGCGGGCGTCGATCCCCGCGTCGGGCTGTTCTCCTCGTTCGTGATGGCCGTGGTCATCGCCTTCACCGGCGGCCGGCCGGCGATGATCACCGCCGCCACCGGCGCCATCGCCCTGGTCGTGGCCCCGCTGGCGCTCGAGTACGGCGTCCAGTACCTGTTCGCCGCCGTGATCCTCGGCGGCATCTTCCAGGCCGTGCTGGCCGTCACGGGCTTCGCCCGGCTGATGCGGTTCATCCCGCGCAGCGTCATGGTGGGCTTCGTCAACGCGCTGGCGATCCTGATCTTCACCGCACAGCTGCCGCAGCTGACCGACGTGCCGTGGCTGGTCTACCCGATGGTGGCCGCGGGGCTGGCGATCATCTTCCTGCTCCCCCGGCTGACGACGGCGATCCCCGCACCTCTGGTCGCGATCGTCGTGCTGACGGCCCTGGCGGTGACCGCCGGCTGGGAGATCCCCGACGTCGGCGGCGAGGGCGAGCTGCCCGACAGCCTGCCCTTCTTCCTGCTGCCCGACGTGCCGTTCACCGTCGAGACGCTGACCATCATCGCCCCCTACGCCCTCGGCGTGGCCCTCGTCGGGCTGATGGAGTCGCTGATGACGGCGAAGCTGGTCGACGACCTCACCGACACCCACTCGGACAAGACGCGCGAGTCCTGGGGCCAGGGCGTAGCCAACATCGCCTCCGGCTTCTTCGGCGGCATGGGCGGCTGCGCGATGATCGGCCAGACGATGATCAACGTGAAGTCCGGCGCCCGCACCCGGCTCTCCACGTTCCTCTCCGGCGTGTTCCTGCTCGTCCTGGTCGTCGCCCTCGGCGACATCGTGGCGACCATCCCGATGGCCGCCCTGGTCGCCGTGATGATCTTCGTGTCGATCGCCACCTTCGACTGGCACAGCCTGCGCACCATCCACCGGATGCCGAAGAGCGAGACCACCGTGATGCTCACGACCGTCGCCGGCACGCTGCTCACGCACAACCTCGCGATCGGCGTGGGCGCCGGTGTCTTGACGGCGTGCGCGCTCTTCGCCCGCCGCGTCGCCCACCTGGCCGAGGTCACCAGCGTCACGGACGACGAAGGCACCCGGATCTACTCGGTGCACGGCGCGCTGTTCTTCGCCTCCAGCAACGACCTGTACACGCAGTTCGACTACGCCGGCGATCCGGACAACGTGGTCATCGACCTGTCGAACGCCCACATCTGGGACGCCTCCACCGTGGCCGCCCTGGATGCCATCACCCACAAGTACGAGACCCGGGGCAAGAACGTCGAGATCGTCGGGCTCACCGGGCACTCCGCCGACCGCTTCGACCGGCACACCGGCCAGCTCGCCGGGGCCCACTGATGCCCGCCGCGGCAGCGCCCGCCGGGCGGGTGGCCTATGAAGGAGGCGTGACCGGAACGCCCCGCGAGCAGCTCATGCAGATCGGCCAGGTCGCCGAGCGCACCGGCCTGAGCCTGCGCACGATCCGCTTCTACGAGGAGAACGGGCTCGTGATCCCCACCGCCCGCTCCGAGGGCGGGTTCCGGTTGTACAGCGCCGACGACGTCGCCCGCCTCGAGGTCGTGAAGCGGATGAAGCCCCTGGGCTTCACCCTCGAGGAGATGCAGGAGCTGCTCACCCTGCTGGCCGACCTGGACTCCGGCAGCGGCGACCGGGCGCAGCTGGTGGACCGGCTGCGGATGTTCCACGAGGCGGCCACGGCTCGCGTCACCGCGTTGAAGGAGCAGCTCGCCGTCGCCGAAGGGTTCGCCGGCACCCTCGCGGAGCGGCTGGACGCCAGCCGCTGACCTGCGGTCGACGGACTCGTCCAGGTCCTCGCCGGTGACCCCGGCGATCCCGACCCATGCGGTGCGAGCGGTGGTGGCGCGACGTACCGCGCCACCACCGTGACGCCGTCCCTGCCCCGACCAGCCCTGGTGAGTGGCTGCGCGCCACCGGTCCGCACCCCCGCCGGGCCACGGCGCGATCCCGGCACTACGGTCGTCGAGGTGGAATTCCGTCGACTGGGCCGGTCCGGCCTCAACGTCTCGCAAATCGCCTTCGGCAACTGGCTGACGCACGGCAGCCAGGTCGAGGAGGACGCCGCCGTGTCGTGCGTGCACGCCGCACTCGATGTCGGGATCACCACGTTCGACACCGCCGACGTCTACGCCGGCACCGCCGCCGAGTCGGTGCTGGGCCGCGCCCTGGCCGGTCAGCGCCGCGAGGGGCTGGAGATCGCGACGAAGGTGTACTGGCCGACGGGCCCCGGGCCGAACGACCGCGGGCTGTCCCGCAAGCACGTCGTCGAGAGCTGCCACGCCTCCCTCCGGCGACTCGGCACCGACTACATCGACCTGTACCAGGCGCACCGCTACGACCCGACGGTGCCGCTGGAGGAGACCATGACCGCCTTCGCCGACCTGGTGCGGGCCGGCAAGGTCCTCTACCTGGGCGTCTCCGAGTGGCAGCCCGACCAGATCGCCTCGGCGGCGGCGCTCGCCCGCGAGCTGAACGTCCAGCTGGTCAGCAACCAGCCCCAGTACTCGATGCTGTGGCGGGTCATCGAGGGCGAGGTCGTGCCGACGTGCGAGCGGGAGGGCCTGTCGCAGATCATCTGGTCACCACTGGCCCAGGGCGTGCTCACCGGCAAGTACCGGCCCGGCGAGCAGCCGCCGACCGGTAGCCGCGCGGGCCACTCGGCCGTCGGTTTCCAGATCGAGGGGTTCCTCGCCGACGAGGTCCTGGCCAAGGTGCAGGGGCTGCGCCCGGTCGCCGACGACCTCGGGCTGACGATGGCGCAGCTCGCGCTGGCCTGGGTGCTGCAGAACCCGAACGTGGCCGCCGCAATCATCGGCGCCAGCCGACCGGAACAGGTCCGCGACAACGTGAAGGCGGTCGGCGTGCGGCTCGACGCCGACGTCATGGCCCGTGTCGACGAGGTGCTCGATGGTGTGGTCGAGCGTGATCCCGCGAAGGTCTTCCTGCCCGCGGACAAGGCGGCGAGGGGCACCGCCGCGTAGCGGGCCGGCTCCGGCCGCCCGTCGGTCTCCCGCGCGCCAGGGCCGACACGAGGTCGCTCTACTCTTACGTTAAGGTAGGGAGTGCTCACCCGCCCCGACCCGCCCGGAACCGAACAGATCGTGCGCGTCCACGCCGGCGCCCTGACCTCTCTCGCCGAGCGGGTGGAGGTGCCGCGCTACGACCGCCGCGGGGTCCGCACCGGCATCGTGCACATCGGGGTGGGCGGCTTCCACCGTGCACACGAGGCCATGTACGTCGACCGGCTCATGGAGGGCGGACTGGCCCCGGAGTGGGGGATCTGCGGAGTCGGCGTCCTCCCGTCCGACCACCTCATGCAGGAGGTCATGGCTGCCCAGGACGGCCTGTACACCCTCGTCGTCAAGCACCCGGACGGCACCTTCGAGCCACGGGTCGTCGGATCGATCGTCGACTACCTCTTCGCGCCCGACGACCCGGAGGCGGTGGTCGAGCGGATGGCGGACCCCGACACGCGGATCGTGTCGCTGACCATCACCGAGCGCGGGTACAACACCGACCCCGTGACCGGAGCCTTCGACGTCGACGCCCCGGGAATCCGGGACGACCTCCGGCCTGACGCCGCCCTGCGCACCACGTTCGGGCTCGTGACCGAGGCGCTGGCCCGCCGTCGCGAGCGGGGGCTGGCACCGTTCACCGTGCTCTCCTGCGACAACCTGCAGAACAACGGCGACGTCGCGAGGCGCGCGTTCAGTGCGTTCGCGACGATGCGGGACGCCGATCTCGGGGACTGGGTCGGCCGCGAGGTGTCGTTCCCCAACAGCATGGTCGACCGGATCACCCCGCTGACCACCGCCGCGGACATCGCGGATCTCCGCGAGCGCTTCGGGGTGGAGGACGCGTGGCCGGTCGTGTGCGAACCGTTCGCCCAGTGGGTGGTCGAGGATCGCTTCCCCGCCGGCCGCCCACCGTGGGAGGAGGCCGGTGTGCAGTTCGTGCAGGACGTCGCCCCCTACGAGGCGATGAAGCTGCGGTTGCTCAACGGCAGCCACCAGGCGCTGGCCCACTTCGCCCGGCTGGCGGGCTACGAGCACGTCCACGACGCCTGCCGGGACCCGCTTTGGACCGCCTTCCTGCGGGATTACATGGATCGCGAGGTGTCCCCCACGCTCGCGGACGTGCCCGGGATCGACCTGGACGACTACAAGCGGACACTCCTCGCCCGTTTCGCCAGCCCCTCCGTGGGCGACACCGTGGCCAGGCTCTGCGCGCAGACCTCGGCGCTGATCCCCAAGTACGTGCTGCCCGTCGTGCACGACGGCCTGGCCAGGGGCGGAGACGTGCGCCGCGCAGCCGCTGTCGTCGCCAGCTGGGCCCGGTCCGCGGAAGGCCGGGACGACGCCGGGCGCCCCCTGCCGCTGGTCGACCGGCAGGCCGACCGGGTACGCGCCAACGCCAGCCGGCTCGACGAGGACCCGGTCGCCTTCATCGCGGACCGCAGTATCTTCGGGGACCTGGTGGACGACGAGCGCTTCGTGGCGGCCTACCGCCGGGCCCTCTCCCTCCTGCGCGAGCGCGGCGCCCGCGCCACCTTGGCGGCACTCGTCGACGCGCCGAACGCATCGGCTTGAGAACCGCCGGCGGGCGGTGACGCCGTCACCGCCCGCCGGCCGCACCGGGCCGGCCCGCAGGGGACGTCAGACCCGGGTGTTGCGCTTCGTCCAGCCCCAGGCTGCGGTGGCCAGGAAGAGCACCACACCGATGATCAGCAGCCAGAAGAGCCCCTCGACCACCGCGCCGACGACGGCGAGCACCAGCCAGACGACCAGCAGCAGTCCGATGAGTCCGAGCACGGGTTCCTCCTCTGTCCGCGCACGGCCGCTCCGGCCTGCGCGCACCTCGATGTGACCTTGATCGGAATCGCTACCCGATCGCCGGGTCGGTCACGCCTCGACGGGACGGTCGTGCGACCGTTCCACGCACACGGGTGACGGACACGCCAGGATGAGCGCGCGACGAGGAGTCCGGGACCGGGCGGCAGCGGCCACCGGTGAACGCTGCGAGGGGAGGTGCGCATGACCGAGCCGACGTCGGCCCTCCCCCGGGACAGCCCCTCCCCCGGGCCCGGCCCCGCGCCGGCGACCGCGCCCGGCGCGCACGCCGCGACCCAGCCCCCGGCGATCGGCCGCGCGTCGCTGCTGCAGCGCGAGGCGGTGATCGCCGGGCGGTTCCTGGTCATCGGGCTGGCCGTGCTGGGCGCCATCTGGCTGGTGCTGCAGGTCCAGTTCGTCGCGGCCGCGGCGATGCTCGGACTGGCGCAGGTCGCGATGCTCTGGCCCATCGCCCGGTGGCTGCGGGAGCGGAACGTCCCGGCCGCGCTGGCCGCGATCCTCTGCGTCGTCGCCTACCTGGCCTTCTTCGTGAGCGTCCTGACCTTCCTCGTGCTCCAGATCATCGGCGCCTGGCCCGGCCTGATCGCCGCGGGCACCGATGCCGTGGAGGCGACCAGCACCTGGGTCCAGGACCGGACCGACGACCTGAACAACGCCGGGCTGAACCAGGTCATCGACCAGCTGGAGACCTCGGTCGGCTCCGCGATGAGCGGGTTGGGCAACGCGGCCGCGCAGGGGCTGAACGCGGCGGGCAACGTCGCCACCGTCCTGATCATCGCCCTGTTCTTCACCCTGTTCGCCCTGACCAGCGGCGACCGGCTGTGGCGGCAGTTCCTCGGAGTCCTGCCCGTGGCGGACCGAGCCCCGACCGACGCCGCCTTCCGCGCCGGGATGCGCACCGCCGGCGCGTGGTTCTACGCGGCCACCGCGACCGGGCTGATCGACGGCATCCTCATCGGTCTCGGGCTGTGGCTGCTCGACGTCCCGCTGGCCCTGCCCATCGGCGCGCTGACCTTCCTGCTCGGCTACGTGCCGCTGGTGGGCGCGACGATCGCGGGAGCGGTCGCGGTCGCGGTCGCCGGCGTCACCAACGGCTGGACCACCGCGCTGTGGGCACTCCTCGTCGTCATCGTGGTTCAGCAGATCGAGGGGAACGTCCTGGCCCCCCTGCTCCTGTCCCGCGCGATCAGCTTCCACCCCCTGGTCATCCTGCTGCTCACGACCGGGGCTGCCTCCGCCTTCGGCCTCCTGGGCCTGTTCGTGGCGGTGCCGGTCGCCGGCGTGCTCGCCGCCGCGGTCCAGGGCTGGCGGCGGGCGGTGCGCCGCTCCGTGGAGGGGCAGGCGGGCAGCCCCGCCACGGAAGACCCGGAGGACGCCGAGGACGACGGCCGCGGAACGCGGGCGCACGCCGGCGCCCCTCCGGCCTGACCGGCGCTCCCCCGCCCCGCCACCGCTCGACCTGACGAGCGGTGTGATCCCGGTTACGGTTCGGCCCACGTCGTCTCCGCCGGAGGTGTGCCCGTGCCCGATTCCATCGTCGTGGGGCTCGACGGGAGCGAGTCGAGCAACCGCGCCGCGGACGCAGCCGCCGACGCTGCCCGCCACCACGGTCTGCGCCTGGTCCTCGCCTGCGTCGTCCCCTGGTCGCCCTACTCCTTCACCACCGCGGAGGAGAACGAACGCCGCTCCGTGGAGAAGGCGCGGGAGGCCGCGGCCGCCCGCGAGCGCGTGCTGGACCCGGTCGTCGCGCGGCTCTCCGAGCCCGGGGACCTCCTGGTCGAGGGGGTCGTCCGGCACGGGCACCCCGCCGAGACGCTGGTGCGCCTGGCCCGCGAGCACGACGCCGCCTGGATCACCGTCGGCCGCATCGGGCAGAGCCGGGTGCGCACCCTGCTCTTCGGGTCGACGCCGAGCAGCCTCATCCAGCTCTCCCCCGTCCCCGTCCTGGTGGTGCCGTGATGCCCTCGCCGTCCGACTCCCTGCTGGCCGCCACGTTCGACGAACAGGTCGACAGCTTCTTCGCACCGGTCTCCGAGTGGATCACCACGGTCGTCTTCTTCGCCGTCCCCCTGGACTTCATCGACGAGGGCGTCGAGCTGCCGCTCATCGTCGTCTGGCTCGTCATCGCCGGCGTCTTCTTCACCATCTACCTGCGGGGGTTCCAGTTCCGGGCGTTCAAGCACGCCCTCCAGCTGGCGCGCGGGGACTACAACGATCCGCGAGATGCCGGCGAGGTGACCCACTTCCAGGCGCTGGCGACCGCCGTGTCGGGCACGGTCGGACTCGGGAACATCGCCGGGGTCGCGGTGGCGATCTCGCTGGGCGGGCCGGGTGCCACGCTGTGGATGATCATCGCCGGGCTTGTCGGCATGTGCACCAAGGGCGTGGAGTGCACGCTCGGCGTGAAGTACCGCAACGTCTACGCCGACGGCCGGGTCTCGGGCGGCCCGATGTACTACCTGACCAAGGGGCTGAAGGAGAAGAGCCCGAGGCTGGGCACGCTCGGCAAGGTCCTCGCCGTCCTCTTCTGCATCTTCACGCTCGGTGGCGCCGTGGGTGGCGGCAACATGTTCCAGGCCAACCAGGCGTTCAGCCAGGCGCAGTCGGTCACCGGCGGCGCGGACGGGCCCCTCGGCGGCGGCGCCGCGGGCGCGATCTTCGGTCTCGTGCTCGCCCTGTTCGTCGGCGCGGTCATCATCGGCGGGATCCGCAGCATCGCCCGGGTCACCGACAAGCTCGTGCCGTTCATGGCCGTCTTCTACGTCATCGCCTGCCTCACCGTGCTCTTCGCCAACCTCACGGAGATCCCCGAGGCGATGTGGGCGATCGTGTCGCAGGCGTTCAGCCCCGAGGCCGGGTTCGGCGGCATCGTCGGCGTCCTCATCCAGGGCTTCCGGCGAGCGGCCTTCAGCAACGAGGCGGGGCTGGGCTCGGCGGCGATCGCGCACTCGGCGGTCAAGACGAACGAGCCGGCGACCGAGGGGCACGTCGCCGTCCTCGAGCCGTTCATCGACACCGTCGTCATCTGCACCATGACGGCGCTCGCCATCGTCATCACCGGCACCTACGCCGACGACGCCAGCGACGCCGGCGTGCAGACGACGTCGGCCGCCTTCGGGTCGGTGGTCGGCTGGTTCCCGATCGTGCTCGCGGTCGCGGTGGTCCTGTTCGCCTACTCGACGATGCTGGCCTGGAGCTACTACGGGCTGAAGGCGGCGACCTACCTCTTCGGCGAGTCGATGATCGTCGACCGCACCTGGAAGCTCATCTTCTGCATCTTCGTGGTCATCGGCGCTTCGTCGACGCTGGAGGCGGTCATCGGCTTCTCCGACAGCATGATCTTCCTGATGTCCCTGCCCAACATCATCGGCCTCTACGTCCTGTCCCGCGTGGTCAAGGGGGAGATCGAGGGTTACCGCACCCGCCTGGCCAGCGGCGAGATCCGCCCCGTCGCCGACCGCGGCTGAGCCGGCCCGCAGCGGGACGGGCCGGCTGCGCGGGCGGCCCGCAGCGGGACGGGCCGCCCGGCGATCAGGTGCGGGGGGCCAGCTCGTAGGTGGGGCCGAGATCGGTGGTGCCGGTGTCGGGCACCTCGTGCACGAGCTTCGGGTCCGCCTGCTGCAGCCGGTGGACCGCGGCCCGGGTCCGCTCGAGGTCCAGCCCGGTCCGCCGCGCCAGGTCCTGCAGGTGCGGCGCGCCGTCGGTCCCCTCCCGCTCGGCCACGGCCCGGTACACCGCTGCGTCGTCCCCGGACAGATCCTCCACGCGCATGTGCTGTTCCTCCTCGAGGTCGGCACGGACATCGTCGGACGTGACCGGCCGGTGCAGGTCACCCGGTGGCCACCGCGTCCCCCTACCCGCCGGCGCACCGTCCACGCGAGCGGCGGGCGCACCTGTGGGACCACCGGGTACCCAGGGCGGCGGCTCCGGGGGCCGTCCGAGCAGCGCGGGGGAAGGAGCCACCCGGCCGGGCGGCTACATGCCGCTGACGATGCGCCGCAGGTCGTCGGCCACCCGCGTCGCCTCCCGGGAGGCGCCCGCGATGGCGTCCTGGGCCGTCGACGCGTTCTGCTCCTCGACCGCCGCGGCGATCGTGGTCTGCGCCTCCACGACGCCCCGGATGACCTCCTGGACGTTGCCGAGTGCGGCGCCCGCGGCTTCGACGTCACCGCGAACCGCCTCGACCACGCCCCGGATCCGCTCGGTGGCCCTCGCCGTCTCCGAGGCCAGATCCTTGACCTCCCCGGCGACGACGGCGAACCCCTTGCCCGCCTCCCCGGCGCGGGCCGACTCGATGGTCGCGTTGAGCGCCAGCAGGTTGGTCTGGTCGGCGATGGCCGAGATGCTGCTGGCGATCTGGTCGATCTCGGCCATGGTCGCGGCCAGGCGCGCCACGGTCTCGGCGCTCTCCCGCGACCCGTCGCTGGCCTGGGTGGCCGTGGTGGTGGCGTGGCTGGCCGCCGCCGCGATCTCGGCGATGGCCGAGCGCAGCCCGGTCATGACGTCGGTCGCCGTGCCCACGTTCTCGTCCAGCCGCTGACCCGCCTGCACCAGCTCGGCGAGCTGCTCCTCCAGGCCGCTCGCCCGGAGCTCGCGCTGGGCCAGGGCAGCGGCCGCCTCCTCCGCGGCCCGCGCCCGCTCGGCGGCGAGCTCGGTCTGCGCCTGGGCCTGGGCGACCGCCTGGGCCTCGGCCCGGCGGGTCTCGGCCCGGCGACCGCGCTCGGCCTCCTCGGTGAACTTCCACGTGTAGGCGAGGAAGAACGCCTCGGCCAGCAGGAAGACCGCGTGCAGCAACGCGAACAGGAGCGGGTTCTCCTGCGCCTGCTCGGTCGAGTAGACCGCCTCGGGCGCGACGAGGCTGGTCAGCGCGTGGTGGACCGCGACGAAGACGACGGCCAGCAGGAACGGCGTCCACAGCTGGTAGAGCGCGACCAGCGCCAGCAGGACGTAGAACCAGATGTGCAGGTCGGTGAGGCCGCCGCCGACGTGCACCAGCAGGTCGGCGCCGAACATCAGCCCGACGCTGGCCGCGCCGGCCTGCGCGAGCATGCCGCGCAGCACCAGGGCGGCGGCGAGCATGGTGACGAGCGCGGCCAGCTGCCCCCAGAGCGCCCAGCCGGTCACGTCGCGCACGAGCGCGATGGCCACCAGCGCGGGCGGGTGGAGGGCCAGGACCCAGCAGATGATGCGGTGCCGCCGGAGGAAGCCGGCCTCGTCCAGGCGCGCACCGCGCGGGATGGCTGCCCAGAGCCCGTTGCGGCGCGGGACATCGGTGAGGGTGGTCACGACGCGACTATCGACAGGTGCAGCAAGACTATTGAGCACAATAAGAATGGACCCTGCGGTTATGGCGCCGAGCCGTCTCCACGCCCGGACGCCGGATCGACCGCGCCCGGCGGCGGCGGTCACTCCTCCGCGCTGCCGCGGGTACCCGGGGGGACGGGTGCGTTGACGTCGAAGAGGACACCGACCATGCGGATCGTGAAGCACACCGCGGCGGCGACGATCGAGGCGGCGGCGTTCCGGACGTCGAGCAGCTCGGCGACGACGACCGCGGTGGCGCCGACCAGCGCCGGTACGGCGTAGAGCCCGCTGCTGAGCACCGTCGGCACCTGCCGGACGAGGACGTCGCGAAGCGTGCCGCCCCCCACTCCGGTGAGCACGCCCACGATGACGGCTTGCGCGGGACCGAACCCGAGGTCGACCGCCTTGAGTGCCCCGGTGACGGCGAAGAGGCTCAGCCCGGCAGCGTCCAGGACGTTGATCGTCCCGTTGATCCGATCCAGGTGGGACCAGGAGAAGAAGGCGATCAGTCCGCCCCCGGCCGCCACGGCCAGGTAGCGCCAGTCGAGGAAGGTCGCCGGCGGCAGTGCGTCGAGGAAGACGTCGCGGATGGTGCCGCCACCCAGGGCGGTGATCATGCCGAGGGTCACCACGCCGACGATGTCCAACCGGGTCGCGCGCAGGGCGGTCAGGGCGCCGTTGAGCGCGAAGGCGAACGTGCCGACGAGGTCGAGCACGAGCAGCGCCGTGGTCGCCATGGGATGTCCTGCTCCTCACTGCGGGGCTCACCGACCGGCGTGACCGGGACGGCGGCTCCTGCCCGCCGTCCCGGCACCGTGCCGGATCAGTCTCCCCGGCGGGTGAAGGCCTCGATGATCGACTGCCAGTGCTCGACGTGCGGGCCGGTGCGCGGCGCGTCGGGCTGCAGCGCGTAGGTGAGCGCCTGCCCGCGCATCGAGGTGAGCAGCACCTGGTAGACGGCCTCGGCCTGGGGGTGCCGCGCCACCCGTTCGCCGAACACCTCCATCGTCAGCGATCGCAGCTGCACGCCCAGCCGCCGCTCGTGCGGGAGCAGCGCGGCCCGCAGCTCGGCGTCCGTGCGGGCGGCGCCCCACAGCTCCATCGCGGCGACGAACAGCTCGCCGTGGAACCGCTCCCAGATCAGCTCCACGCCGAGCCGGGCGCGCGCGGTCGGGTCCGCCGGCAGGTCGGCGGCAGCCTGGCGGACGCTGGCGCTGAACTCCTCGTAGAGGTGGTCGACCGCGGCCAGCACGAGGTCGGCCTTGGCCGTGAACTGGTGGGTCAGAGCCCCTCGGGAGACCCCGGCCCGGCGCTGCACCTCCTGGGTGGTGGTCCGGGCGTAGCCGAGCTCGACCAGCGACTCCACGGTGGCCCGCACCAGCGCCGCGCGGGTGCTGGCCCGCCGTTCGGCCTGGGTGCGTCGCACGCTCGGGGCGGCGGTCACCTCGGCATGCTCGCTCCCCCGCGCCACGCGCTGATCCTAGGAAGGACGCCGGGGAACGGGGCGCCGCCCTGCGGCGACGCCCCGCTACCGGTGCTCAGGCCGCGGCGGCGGCCCGCAGGCTGCCCGCCGGGACGGCCCGCTCCAGCAGGATCGCCGGTGGCCGGAACCGCTCGCCGTAGCGGTCGGCCAGCTCGTCGGCCCGGGCCACGAAGCCGGCCACCCCGCCGGCGTACTGGTCGACGTACTGCAGGACGCCGCCGTAGAGCGGCGGGAAGCCGATCCCCATGATCGACCCGATGTTGGCGTCCTCGACGGTGCGCAGCACCTGCTCCTCGAGGCAGCGCGCCGTCTCGACGGCCATGGCGAACAGCAGGCGCTCCTGGGCGTCGCGGAAGGACACCCCGTCGCTCGCCGGGAAGAGCTCGGCCAGCCCGGGCCACACCCGCTTCTCCGGCTGCCAGTCGAAGAACCCGGCGCCCGCGGCCTTGCCCGTGCGGCCGTGCTCGACCATCGTCCGCAGGACGGCCACGCCCGGGTGGTCGTCGGCGGCCCCGGCCTTCGCCGCCTCGTCGCGGATCTTCAGCGGCAGGGTCAGGGTGACCTCGTCGAGCAGGGTGAGCGGCCCGGCGGGGAAGCCGGCCTGCAGGGCGGCGCGCTCGACGCTCATCGGCGCCAGCCCCTCGGCCAGCAGCGCCGCGCCCTCCATGACCAGGGTGCCGAACACCCGGCTGGTGAAGAACCCCCGGCTGTCGGCGACGACGATCGGGGTCTTGCCGATCTGCCGGACGACGTCGTAGGCCCGCGCCAGCGCCTCGTCGGAGGTCCGCTCCCCCACGATCAGCTCGACCAGCGGCATCTTGTCCACCGGCGAGAAGAAGTGCATGCCGACCACGTCGGCCTGCCGCTGCACGCCCTCGGCCAGCCCGGTGATCGGCAGGGTCGAGGTGTTGGAGGCCAGCAGCGCACCCGGCGCGGCGTTCGCCTCCGCCTCGCTCAGCACCCGGTGCTTGAGCGCGGTGTCCTCGAAGACCGCCTCCACGATCACGTCGCAGCCGGCCAGGTCCGCCGCGTCGCCGGTCGGGGTGATCCGGGCGAGGAACGCGTCGGCCTTCGCCTGGCTCATGCGCCCGCGCGACACCTGCTTCCCGACCAGCCCGGCGACGTGCGCCTTCCCCTTCTCGGCGGCCTCCGCGCTGACGTCCTTGAGGACGACGTCGACGCCCACCTTGGCGAACGCGTGCGCGATGCCGGCGCCCATCATCCCGGCGCCCAGGACACCGACCTTCGACGCCGAGAACGTCTGCTCGACCGACGGCCGCGAGCCCCCGCCGTTGATCCGGTTCAGGTCGAACCACAGCGCCTGGATCATGTTGGTCGAGATCTGGCCGACGACCAGGTCGACGAAGTACCGGCCCTCCACGGTGAACGCGGTGTCGACGTCCACCTGCAGGCTCTCCACCGCGGCGGACAGGATCGCGTACGGCGCCGGGTAGGGCGCGCCCTTGAGCTGCTTGGTCAGGTTCGCCGGGAACGCCGGCAGGTTGGCGGCCAGCGACGGCGACGACGGGGTCCCGCCGGGCACCTTGTAGCCCTTGGTGTCCCACGGCTGCGCGGCACCGGGATTCGCCAGCACCCAGGCGCGGGCCTTGGCGAGCAGCTCGTCGCGGTCGGTGGCCGTCTCGTGGACCAGCCCCAGCTCCAGCGCCTTCTGGGGACGGACCTGCTGGCCCTGGAGCAGCAGCTCGAGCAGCGCCGTCGTCAGGCCGAGCAGGCGGACCGAGCGGACGATCCCGCCGCCGCCGGGCAGCAGGCCGAGCGTGACCTCGGGGAAGCCGAGCTTGACCTTCGGGTCGTCGAGGACGACGCGGTGGTGGGTGGCCAGGGCGATCTCCAGCCCGCCACCCAGCGCGGCGCCGTTGATCGCCGACGCGACCGGGATGCCGAGCGTCTCCAGCCGGCGCAGCTGGCCCTTCACCAGCGTCACCTGAGCCAGGACGGCGTCCTTGCTCTCGGGCGTGGCCTGGATCAGGCTGCCCAGGTTGCCGCCGGCGAAGAAGGTCTTCTTCGCGCTGGTCAGGACGACGCCCCGGACCGACTCCTTCTCGCGCTCGAGCCGGTCGATCGTCTCGCCCATCGAGGCCACGTACGCGTCGTTCATGGTGTTCGCCGACGACGAGGGGTCGTCGAGGGTGAGCACGACGACGCCGTCGGCGTCGGACTCCCAGCGGATGGTGCTCTCACTCATCGGGTGTCGCTCCTCAGACTCGCTCGACGACGGTGGCGATGCCCATCCCGCCGCCGACGCACAGGGTGGCCAGGCCGTAGCGCAGGTCGCGCCGCTCGAGCTCGTCGACGAGGGAGCCGAGGATCATCGCCCCGGTGGCGCCCAGCGGGTGCCCCATCGAGATGGCGCCGCCGTTGACGTTGACCTGCTCGTGGGCGAAACCGGTGTCGGCCATGAACCGCAGCACGACGGCGGCGAACGCCTCGTTCATCTCGACCAGATCGATGTCGTCGACGGTGAGACCCGCCTTGGCCAGCGCCTTGTGCGTGGCCGGCGCCGGACCGGTCAGCATGATCACCGGGTCGGCACCGGAGACGGCGGTGCTCACGATGCGGGCACGCGGGGTCAGCCCGTTGCGGCTGCCCGCCTCCTCGGTGCCGACGACGACCAGCGCGGCGCCGTCGACGATGCCGCTGGAGTTGCCGGCGGTGTGCACGTGGTCGATCCGCTCGACCCAGTGGTACTTGTTCAGCGCGACGGCGTCGAAGCCGCCCAGGTCGCCGATGCCGGCGAACGCCGAGGGCAGCGCGGCCAGCGACTCGACGGTGGTGCCGGGTCGCACCAACTCGTCGGCGTCGAGGACGACGGTGCCGTTCTTGTCCGTCACCGGGACGACGGACCGCTCGAAGTAGCCGTTGGACCACGCCTTGGCCGCGCGGGCGTGGGACTCGGCGGCGTAGGCGTCGACGTCCTCCCGGCTCCAGCCGGCGAGGGTCGCGATCAGGTCGGCACCGATGCCCTGCGGCACGAAGCCGGTGCGCGCGGCAGTCTCGGGGTCCATGGGCCAGGCGCCGCCGTCGGAGCCCATGGGCACCCGCGACATCGACTCGACACCGCCGGCTAGCACCAGGTCCTCGAAGCCGGACCGGACCTTCTGCGCGGCCAGGTTGACCGCCTCCAGGCCGCTGGCGCAGAACCGGTTGATCTGGACGCCGGCCACGGTGTCGGGCAGCCCGGCCGTCAGCGCCGCCGTCCGGGCGATCACCGCACCCTGCTCCCCCACCGGGGAGACGACGCCGAGGACGATGTCGTCGACCAGCGCCGGGTCCAGCCCGGGGTTGCGGTCGCGGACCGCGTCGATGAGACCGGTGGTCAGGCTGATCGGCTTGACCGAGTGCAGCCCACCGGTCTTCTTGCCCTTGCCGCGCGGGGTGCGCACGGCGTCGTAGATGAACGCCTCGGTGCTCATGCTCGTGCCTCGGTGGCCATGCGAGTCCTCTCGGGTGCGTACGGGGAACGGGTTCAGACGCCGAGGGAGCGGCCGACGATCTCCTTCATGATCTCGGTCGTCCCGCCGTAGATGGTCTGGATGCGGCTGTCGAGGTAGGCCTTCGCGACCGGGTACTCGAGCATGTAGCCGTAGCCGCCGTGCAGCTGCAGGCACCGGTCGATCACCCGCTTCTGCAGCTCGGTGGTCCACCACTTGGCCATGGCCGCGTCCTCGGCGGTGAACCGGCCGGCGTTGTGCTCGAGGACGGCCTTCTCGAGGTAGGTCTCGGCGACCGAGACCTCGGTGTGCATCTCGGCGAGCTCGAAGCGGGTGTTCTGGAACGCCCCGATCGGTCTGCCGAAGGCGGTGCGGTCCTTGCAGTACTGGACGGTCAGGTCGAGCACGATGCGGGCGGAGGCGACGGCGCCGGCGGCGATCGACAGGCGCTCCTGCGGCAGGTTCGCCATGAGGTGGAAGAAGCCGTGCCCCTCGGTGCCGAGCAGGTTGGCCGCCGGCACCCGCACGTCCTCGAAGAACAGCTCGGCCGTGTCCTGCGCCTTGAGGCCGACCTTGTCCAGGTTCCGCCCGCGCTCGAAGCCCGGCATCCCCCGCTCGACGACCAGCAGCGAGAACCCGCGGGCACCGGCCTCCGGGTCGGTGCGGGCGACCACGATGACGAGGTCGGCGTTGATGCCGTTGGTGATGAACGTCTTGCTCCCGTTGAGCACCCACTCGTCGCCGTCCCGACGGGCCGTGGTCCGCAGGCCCTGCAGGTCCGAGCCCGCGCCCGGCTCGGTCATGGCGATCGCGGTGATGATCTCCCCGCTGACCACGCCGGGCAGCCAGCGCCGCTTCTGCTCCTCGGTGGTGAGCCCGGTCAGGTACGGCGCGACGACGTCGTTCTGCAGCGTGAAGCCCAGGCCGCTGGCCCCCGCCCGACTGATCTCGGCGGAGAGGATGGCGTTGTAGCGGAAGTCCCGGACCCCGCCGCCGCCGTACTCCTCGGGCACGTCCATGCCGAGCAGGCCCTGCTCGCCGGCGCGGAGCCACACCGCGCGGTCGACGACGCCGGCCTTCTCCCACTCGTCGTGGTGGGGGACGACCTCCTTGGCCAGGAAGTCCCGCACCATCGCGCGGAACGACTCGTGCTCGGCCTCGTAGAGAGCGGACTGCACAGCAACCTCCGGGACGTTCGCCGACCACCGGCGATCACCGCGCCGGGAACCCGAACATACAGACCACCCGTTCTGTATCTTCGCGGTCCACGTCACAGCGTCGTGTCGTCGTCCCGAGGAGCCCACCCGTGCAGGAGTACGCCAGCCCCAGCACCTTCGAGATCCCCGCCACCGCCGCGCTGCCCGATGCGGTGGCCACCCACGCGCGCGAGAACCCGGACCGCATCGCGCTGAGCCGCAACGTGGGCGGCAGCTGGGTGCCGGTCACCAGCCGCGAGTTCGCCCAGCAGGTGTCGGCCCTGGCGCGCGGCATGATCGCGGCCGGGGTCGGGCCGGGCGACCGGGTCGGGATCCTGGGCCGGACCAGCTACGAGTGGACCCTGGCCGACTACGCCATCTGGACCGCCGGCGGCGTGGGCGTACCCATCTACGAGACCTCGTCGGCCGAGCAGGCGCAGTGGATCCTGGCGGACTCCGGCGCGGTCGCCGTCGTGGTGGAGACCGCCGCGCACCGGACCCTGGTCGAGTCGGTGCGCAGCGACCTGCACGAGCTCCGCGAGGTCTGGACTGTCGAGACCGGGGACCTGGACGCCGTGGCCGCGCGGGCCGGGGAGGTGCCGGAGGAGGAGCTGGCGGCGCGTCGGGCCGGCCTGACCACCGACTCGCTCGCCACGATCATCTACACCTCGGGGACCACCGGGCGCCCCAAGGGCTGCGAGCTGACGCACGGGAACCTGCTCTACGTCGCCGAGCTCGCACCGGCGGTCATCCCGGCGATGGCGGCCGAGAACGCCAGCTCGTTGCTCTTCCTGCCGCTGGCGCACGTCTTCGCCCGGATCATCGAGGTCGGCTGCATCCAGCACGGCGCCCGGCTGGGCCACACTCCCGACCTCGCCTCGCTGCTGGCCGACCTCGGCACGTTCCAGCCGACGTTCCTCGTCGCGGTGCCCCGAGTGTTCGAGAAGGTCTACAACGGTGCGCGGCAGAAGGCCCACGCCGGCGGCAAGGGCGCGATCTTCGACCGCGCCGAGCGGGTCGCCGTCGCCTGGTCGAAGGGTCAGGACACCGGGGGCCCCGGCCTCGCGGCCCGGCTCCAGCACGCACTGTTCGACCGGCTGGTCTACGGCAAGCTGCGGGCGGCGATGGGCGGCCAGGTGGAGTACGCCCTCTCCGGCGGCGCCCCGCTGGGCGAACGCCTCGGCCACTTCTTCCGGGGCATCGGCGTCACCATCCTCGAGGGCTACGGCCTCACCGAGACCACCGGCCCGGCGACCGTCAGCGGCCCGGACACCCTCAAGGTCGGCACCGTCGGCCGGCCGGCCCCCGGCACGGCGGTGCGCATCGACGACCTCGGCGAGATCCTCGTCCGCGGGCCGCAGGTGTTCCGCGGCTACTGGCACAACCCGGAGGCGACCGCCGAGGCGATGCGCGACGGCTGGTTCCGCACCGGCGACATCGGGGTGCTCGACCCCGAGGGGTACGTGACGATCACCGGACGGATCAAGGAGCTGATCGTGACCTCGGCCGGGAAGAACGTCTCCCCCGCCGTCCTCGAGGACAAGATCCGCGCGCACCCGCTGGTCAGCCAGTGCATCGTCGTCGGCGACAACCGGCCGTTCATCGGCTGCCTGATCACGCTGGACGCCGAGGCGCTGCCCGGGTGGCTGGAGAGCAAGGGCCGCCCCGCCGGCACCCCACTGGCCGAGCTGGTCGACGACCCGGAGGTCCGGGCGGAGCTCCAGGCCGCCGTGGACGCCGCCAACAGGCAGGTGTCGAAGGCCGAGTCGATCCGCTCCTTCGCCGTCCTCCCCGTGGAGTGGACGGTGGAGGGCGGCCAGCTGACCCCCTCGCTGAAGCTCAAGCGCTCGGTGGTCATGCAGGAGAACGCCGGCGAGATCGAGAGGATCTACGCCTCCTGAGCCGGCCGCCCGCGTGCCCCCGGTCGGGCGGTCCGGGGGCACGCGCGGACCTCCGGCGGGCCGGCCGGACCGGCCGCGCCGCTGAATCGGGAACGGATGGGACCGGTGTGACGCGTGCGGCCGACACGTGCCCGGCGGTGGTGGCGGAACGGGCGGCGGGCTCGGACCCTGGGCGCATGACGAGCGTCTACGCGTACGGCACGGCACACGCGGTCGTCATGGTCGGCTCCTTCGGCGCCGAGGGGCTGACCCCGCGGCAGATCGGCCCGGCGCACGCGACCATCGGCCGGGTCAGCGGGCAGAGCCGCAAGGCCCTCTGCGGCGCCTACGTCTCCATCGACGAGCAGCTGCCCTGGCCACCCGAGGGGTACGAGGAGACGCAGCTCTGCCCGAACTGCGCCGCCCTCGCCGCCCTCTGAGGCCCCCTGCAGGGTCCCGCCACGAGCTTGCGAGTGGTGGGGGGCAGGGGGTCCTTCAACAGCCGCCCGCGACCGACGGCAGCACCTGCACGACCGCGCCGTCGCCGACCGCCGTCGCCAGGCCGCCCTGCCAGCGCACGTCCTCGCCGTCGACGTAGACGTTGACGAACCGCCGCAGCGCCCCGGCCTCGTCCCGGATCCGCCGGCCGAGCACCGGGTGACGCGCCGCCAGCGCGTCGAGCACCGCCCGCAGCGTGGTGCCGTCCGCACCGCCACCCGGATCGACCGTCACGTGCCGCGTCCCCCCGGCGAGGTCGGCCAGCGACCCGGGCAGCACCACCTCCACGCGCACGCCGCCTCCCGTCACGGCAGCCGGGCCGCCCGCACGACGAGCACGTCGGGCAGGTGCTCGGCCACCAGGGAGAAGGTGTCCCCCTCGTCGCTGCTGGCGTACACGCAGCCGTCGCGCGTGCCCAGGTAGAGGCCGCCCCGGTCGTCGGTGCAGAAGGCGTCGCGCAGCGCCGCGGTCCAGGCGCCCTCGGGGAGCCCGGCGCCGACCTCGGTCCAGCTCGCGCCGGCGTCCCGGGTGCGGTGCACCCGCAGCCGGCCGTCCGGCGGCACGCGCTGCACGTCGGCCACCAGCGGGACGACCCAGGCGGTGCCGGGCACGGTGGGCGAGGCGGCGATCGGGAAGCCGAAGTCGGCCGGCAGGCCCTCGGCGATGGAGGTCCACGATCCGCCGCCGTCGTCGGTGCGGAAGACCCCGAAGTGGTTCTGCGCGTACATCCGCGCCGGGCTCCCGGCGTCGAGCGCCACCTTGTGCACGCACTGGCCGTACTCGGGTGGCTCGGGCAGGAAGACCGCGCTGATCCCCCGGTTGCGCGGCGTCCACCCGGTCGCGCCGTCGTCGCTGACGTACACCCCGCCGGTGCTCATGGCGACGGTCACCCGGTCGGTTCCCGGGTCCGGCAGGACCGTGTGCACCGCGCCGCCGCCCGCCCCGGGTTCCCAGGTGGGCCGGTGCGGGTGGTCCCACAGCCCGCGCACCAGCGAGAAGCTGCAGCCGCCGTCGTCGCTGCGCCACAACGAATGCGGCTCGCAGCCGGCCCAGACGACGTCGGGGCGGGCGGCGGAGTCGGGCCGCAGCTGCCACACCCGGCCGAGCGCGGCGCCGGCGTCGCCCGGGAACCGGATGGCCCCGTGCTCGGTCTCCTGCCAGCTGCCCCCCAGGTCGTCCGACCAGGTGACGGTGGGGCCCCAGTGGCCGTACTGGACCCCCGCCAGCAGCCGCGGCGCCGGGCGGCGGACGTCCACGGACACCGCCGCCACCTCCTGGGCCAGCAGGTGTGGCCCGTCCAGGGTCCACGTCCGCCGGTCGTCGTCACTGCGGGCCAGCCACAGCCCCTTGCGCGTTCCGATGGCCAGCAGGTCGGTCATGGCGCCCCTCCGGTTCGACGGTCCTCGGAGGGAGGACCGCCGACGGGGCGGGAACTGAGCGGTCGGCGCTCAGCGGCGCGTGGCGCCGCCCTCGGGGTGTCGCTGCTGCCCGTCGGAGACGACGTCGGGCGAGAGGCGCTGCGCCTGCGCGCGCAGCTGCTCGGCGGCGGCCCGGTCCTCGTCGGCGCGGGCCGCCCGCTGCCGGGCCTCCTGCTCGGCGAGCGCGGCCCGCTCCTGCACCTCGGCGAGCTCCCGGCGGGCGCGGGCCGCCTGCTCCTCGGCCAGCGCCTGCTCCTTCTCGGCGCGGGCGCCGCGGATCTCGGCCTCCCGCAGGTGGTCGCGGGCCTCCTCGCGCTGCTCCGCCCGCTTGCGCGCCCCGGTGGTCCGCGACCGCCGGGTGAACGCGAACGCCACCAGCGCCAGCACCAGCAGCACGACGACGACCAGCACCACGATCTGCCACGGCTCCACGACGATCCCCTCCTCGGACGCGCCGTCCTCGTGCCCCCGGCGGGTGTGGGGGAAACGCGGTGGCCGCTACTTCAGCGCGCTACCGGCCCGCCACTCCTCCCAGGGGATGGCCCAGTCGTAGATGGCGCCGTCGGCGGCCGAGAGCGTGGGGCCGATCGAGTTCCTGATCTCCACGACGTCGCCGGGCTGGGAGAAGTGGAAGAACCACGCGGCGCGCTCGGTGGAGAGGTTGATGCACCCGTGCGAGACGTTCTCCCGCCCCTGCTGGGCCACCGACCAGGGCGCCGCGTGCACGAACTCCCCGTTGTCCGAGAGCCGGACCGCGTACTCCACGGGCGTCCGGTAGCCGTCCGGGCTGTCGACCGGCGTGCCGTACGTGCTGGAGTCCATGACCCGGTTCCGGTTGAGCTCGGTGACCACGTGCGGCCCGTTGCGGCTCGGGAAGTCCGGGCCCCCGGCGCTCATCGGGAAGGTCTGCACCAGCTGGTCGCCGTCGTAGACCTCCATCGTGTGCGTCGCGGCGTCGGCGACCGAGACGTGCCGCTCGCCGATGGAGAAGCTGATGCTGCGGTCCTTCTCCCCCCAGACGCCGTCGCCGAAGTCGACGCCGTACAGGTTCGCGTCGAGGGTGACCTCGATGTTCTCGGGCCAGTAGGTGGACGGGCGGAAGTGCACCTCGCTGTCACCGAACCAGCTCCACACGCCGTCGGTGGGCGTCGTGCTCGTGACCACCAGGTTGCGCTCGACGGCGGCCTTGTCGGTCACCGGCTCGGAGAAGTACACGCGGATCGGCATGCCGACGCCGACGGTCTGGCCGTCCAGCGGGCCGATCCCCGGCGTCACGACCGCCTGCGGGTCCACGGTGGTGAACGTCGACGTCGCCCGCGTCGGTTCCTCGTCGGCGTTGGTGGCCGTCGCGGTCAGCGTGTAGGCGGTGTCGTAGGCCAGCGGCGTCGCCGGCTCCCAGACGGCGGTGCCGTCCTCCTCCTCCTCGGCGACGACGCCCGGCACGGGTGCCCCGGTCGCGTCGGTGACGGCGACCTCGGCGAGCTCGCCACCGCTCACCGAGATCTCGAGCGGGACCACGGGCGAGATGTCCACCGCCCCGTCGGCGACCGCGAGCTCGACCGTCGCCGGCTCGGCCGCGGCGGTCGGCTCACCGGCAGCGCCGGCGTCCGACCCGCTGCACCCGGCCAGGGCGACCAGCGCCCCAGCGGCGATCATCGTGGCTGTCCGTCGCACCCGTCCCGGCTCCTCTCGCCCTCCCACCCGGTCCGGACGGGAGCAATCCCCTCCAGTGTCCACGGCGGGACGACAGCGGAGCGTGGTATCGGACACGGGCGTGGCGAAGAGCACCTGCCCCCACCACCGGGCGACCGCCCGGCGCTGGTATCGTTCTCTCTCGTGCCCGCCAGCCGGGCGCACCGCGCCATTAGCTCAATTGGCAGAGCAGCTGACTCTTAATCAGCGGGTTCGGGGTTCGAGTCCCTGATGGCGCACCGCAACCCCCTCCGACCTGTGCCCGTGTCGGAGGGGGTTTCGTGCGTGGTGGCTGATCCACCACGCACTCACTCCGATGCGTCGGTCGGTCACCTGCCTGTCGATCTCGGGCTATCACTCCCGTCCGGCGGCCTCGCGATCACGACAGCACCTCGGACGGCACCTGCTCCCGCACGGCGGCGGCCAGCATGTCCGCGGCTGCCGCCGTCAGGTGGGTCTCGTCCGTGCGCAGCAGCACGTCGCCGGCGAAGGCGGGGCAGCGGCCGTCCGCGCAGAACATCTCCTGGGTGTCCACGTAGGTCACGTCCGCGCCGGCCGCCTGCTGCGCGTCGACCGCGGCCCGTTCGGCCTCGGTCTTGTCCAGGAAGCCGCGGCTGATCGGCCTGACGCAGTCCTCGGGACCGCTCAGGCGCCCCCCGCACTCGCGGGGATCGGCGCCCAGCGGCGGGTTGCCCAGGACCACGACGGAGCCGACGAACGGCGCCACCGCCTCGAGGGTCGACTCCAGGCCGCGCTGCCACTCGTCGATGGCGGCGCCGCTGTCGCCCTCGCTGCCGGCCCCGCTGACGAAGTTGCCGAAGTACCCCTGGCCGGCCGAGAGGACCAGCACGTCGGGTGCCGTCTCCTCGATGAACCGCAGCGTGCGCTCGCGCGCGGCCGCGCACTCCTCCGGGAAGCCGGGTGGCTCGGCCGGCGGCGCCACGGCGACGTCGATGAACGGGCAGGAGGCGTAACCCAGCGCGAGCACCTGCCAGTCGTCGCCCTCGAAGACCCCGTTGACCGTGGGCCCCCAGCTCATCGCGACCGAATCGCCGACCAGGAGCGCCGTCCTGGGCGCATCCGCGGGCCCGTGCCGGCAGACCAGCGGGTCATCTCCGGCGGC
This sequence comes from Blastococcus sp. SYSU DS0552, assembly GCF_054050815.1. Taxonomy (NCBI): domain Bacteria; kingdom Bacillati; phylum Actinomycetota; class Actinomycetes; order Geodermatophilales; family Geodermatophilaceae; genus Blastococcus; species Blastococcus sp. SYSU DS0552. The sequence goes on along the minus strand of NZ_JBJHAB010000025.1, from coordinate 19,685 downwards.
CACCGTGTTGCGGCACCCCGGAGCGGTGGTGCCCATCTCCACCGGCTGGTGCTCGGGCCCGAGCCCGTCCAGGGAGGGTGTCAGGTCGGCCGGCCAGGACTCGGCGGACAGGGCGGCCTCCACCTGGTCCGCGAGCTCGGCCGCCGACGGCCGCTCGTCACCGGTGGATCGTGCCGGGCCCCCGCTGTCCGGGTCGGCGACCCCCCTCCACCCGGGCACCAGGAACTGGGCTGCGCCCACCACGAGCAGCACGGCGGCCACGGTGACGGGGAGCCCGACCCCCTCGCGGCGGCGTCGCTCCCAGCCGGAGACGTAGCGGGGACGGGGACGGATGGCCAGCACGGGCTGCTCGATCCACCGGTACGAGGCGGCCGACAGGAGCACCGTGAGGGCCACGAGGGCCAGCTGCACCGCGACGGAGGTCCCGAAGGCGCCGACCCCGAACACCACCACCGGGAAGTGCCACAGGTAGATCGAGTACGACCACTGCCCCAGCCGTCGCGCCACCGGGTTGGTCAGCACCGCGGTGGCCGCGGACGGGGGCGGGTCGGCCAGGAGCACCAGCGCCGCGCCGAGCACCGGCGCCAGCACCCACGGGAAGGGGAACGGCGACGACGGCGAGATGACCACGGCGGAGCCGAGGATGACTCCCAGCCCGCCCAGGCTCAGCGCCGCGCGGAACCGGTCGGCGAGAACCAGCCGACCGCCGACGACGGCGACGAGCGCTCCGGCCAGCAACTCGCACGCACGCGCGAGGGTGTCGAAGTAGGCGGCCGTGGGAGCGGTGCTCGTCCGGTAGGCCGCCCAGGCCAGGGAGAGGGCGATCCCCGCGGTGAGGAACCACACCAGCCGCCCCGGTCGGCGCCGGAGGTCGAACAGCGCGAAGCCACCGAGCAGGAGCAGCGGCCAGAGCGCGTAGAACTGCTCCTCGATCGACAGCGACCAGTAGTGCTGCACCGGCGACACCGGCCCCTGCGCCTGCAGGTAGTCGGCCCCGACGGCCACCAGGTGCCAGTTCTCGACGAAGAAGGCCGCGGCCAACGCGTCGAGCGCGGTCTGGTTCGCCCGCGGCAGGAACCAGACGACGTACCCGACGGCCACGGTCACCGCCAGCACGGCCATGGCCGCCGGCAGGATCCGCTTGGCGCGCCGGAGGTAGAAGGCCCGGAAGGAGACGGTGCCCGTCGAGGCGAGCTCGCGGAGGAGCAGCGCGGTGATCAGGTACCCGGAGATGACGAAGAAGACGTCGACGCCGACGAAGCCACCGTGGGGCCAGCCGAGGATGTGGTCGGCGACGACCAGCGCCACCGCCACGGCGCGCAGACCCTGGATGTCCGCACGGAAGCGCAGCGGACCGCCGGGCGGCCGCGGCGTGGTCCGGATTGCCGCCTGATCTCCCGCGGTCATGGGCACGAACGTACTGGCGCCGCCGGGTTCCTGGCGTCACCACGTTGCGCGACTCCCCCGGTTGGGCAGATTCCCGGCGGCGTAGCGGCAGCAGACAGCGACCGGTACCCGAGCCGGACGTGGGACGGCGGGGCCTCGAGCGGGTCGTAGGGTCGCCCGGTGATCTGGAAGCGCGCCGTCTTCGCGCTCTTCGCCGTGGCCGCGGGCACGAACGTCCCCACCCCGCTGCTGCTGGTCTACCAGGAACGGCTCGGCCTCTCGGCCGAGGTCCTCACCGCGCTGTTCGGCTGCTACGCGGCCGGGCTCGTTCCCGCCCTCCTGCTGGCCGGGCCGCTGTCGGACCGGCTGGGCCGCCGCCGGGTCGCGATCCCCGGCATCGTGCTCTCCGCGCTGGCGTCGCTCGCCTTCGCCGCGGCGGGCGACTCGCTGGCGCTGCTGTTCGGCGCCCGCTTCCTGCAGGGCGTCGTCAGCGGCATCGTCTTCAGCGTCGGCAGCGCGTGGGTGGGCGAGCTCTCGCTCGCCTCGGGTGAGGGAGCCGGCGGACGGCGGGCCGCCTTCGCCATGACCGCCGGGTTCTCGCTGGGCCCGCTGACCAGCGGGCTGCTCGGCCAGTACGCCCCGGCGCCGACAGTGCTGCCGTACCTCCTGCACACCGTGCTCGTCGCGGTGGGCCTGGCGTTCGCCCTCCGGCTGCCGGAGACGGTCGAGCTGCACGACGCTCGCCCCACCGGATCCGGCTCGGCGCCGGCCGCGCCGCTGATCCGGCCGGGAGACGGCGCCCTGGTGGCGACCGTGCTGGCCCCGGTGGCGGTCTGCGTCTACGCGTTCCCCTCCACGGTCATCAACGCCGTCCCGCTGCTGGTGGAGCTGCCCTACGGCGGCGTCGCGGTCACCGGCGTGCTGGCGGGCGTGACGCTGGGCGCCGGCACGGTCGTCGCCGGGCTGCAGCGCCGGCTGGGGCGGTGGACGGCCGTCGTCGGCACGGCGCTCGGCACGCTCGGGTTCGGCTGCGCCGCGTCGTTCGCCGGGACGGGCGCGCTGCCCTGGCTGGTCGCCGCCGCCCCGCTGCTGGGCGCGGGTGGTGGGCTGTGCCTCGCCGCCGGTCTGACACTGACCGCGCGGCTGGCCCCACCGGCCCGCCTCGGCGCCTTGACGTCGCTGTTCCTGGCCTGCGCCTACGTCGGGTTCGCCGCGCCGTTCGTCATGGCCGTGGCCGCGCGGGCGACGTCGGCGGTGCTGCCGCTGACCGTGGCGGCCGCGATCACCGCGCTGCTCGCCCTCCGCCTCCTCCCGGTGGCCCGAGCGCGACGGCTGTGAGCGCGCGACGGCGCCCCCTCCGCGAGGGAGGGGGCGCCGCCGGGAGTGCGAGGGTCAGCCGGCGATACCCGCCGCGAACTCGCCCTCGAAGGCCTCCTCCAGGACGGTGGCGCCACCCGGCACGTCGGCCGGCTGCAGGATGAAGCTCTGCAGGCTCGGGGACTGGCCGACCTCGAAGCCGCGGATCGGGACGACGAGGCCGCCGGTGTCGACCTCCTCCAGCTCGTTGAACGCGTTGAGCACGCCCTCACGGGTGAGGTCGCCGTCCTCGCAGGCCTGGTCGAGCACCTGCTTCATGATCTCGCTCATGCCGAAGCCGACGACCACACCGAGGCTCGGCACGGCGTCGGGGTAGGCCTCCTGGTACTGCTGGAGCAGCTCCGGGTGGGCGTCGAAGGAGGACACCGGCGAGGCCACGTAGAGGTGGGTCTTCAGCCACTCGGCGGCCGGGCCCTGGAGCAGTCCCGGCGCGAAGACGGGGTTGCTGCCCAGGATCGGGACGTCCAGCCCCTGCGCCGCGGCGACCGTCGCGACCGAGGCCGTCTGCCCCGGGGCCACGGTGAGCGCGATCAGGTCGACCCCGGCGGACCGGAACTGGGTGATCTGCGCGCTCATGTCCTGGTCGGTCGCCTTGATCTGCGCCTCGATCACCTCCAGGCCCTTCTCCTCGGCGACGGCCCGGGTGCCCTCGAGCCCGTTGGCGCCGTACTCGCCCTCGAAGTAGATGTGGCCGACCGTGTCGCCCTCGTTCAGCAGGCCCTCGCGGAACAGGTAGTCGTAGCCGTTGGCGAGCTCGACGTCGTAGGTGGCGCCCACCACGCCGGTGCCCGGGATCTCGGTCAGCGTCTTCGACCAGGCCGAGGGGAAGTTCACGATCTGGTCCGACTCGTACTCCGGTGCCAGCGCGGTGTTGATCGGCGACCCGATCGTCTGCTGCATCGCCAGGATGTTGTCCTGCATCCCGCTGTAGAGCGCGACGCCCTGCTGCGGGACGTACCCGGTGTCCTGGATGTCGAGCTGGACGTCGTAGGTGTCGCAGACCTGGTTGTTCTCCCAGAACAGGGAGTTGGCGTTGGTGATGTCGTTGCCCAGCGCGGCGAAGACACCGGTCAGGTCGGTGAGCACACCGAGGTTGATCGTCTCGCCCTCGATCCCGACGTCGGTGGCGACGTCGCCGGCGGCCGCTCCTCCCCCGCCGCCGCCACCCGAGGCCTCCGGCGCCTTGGTGCTGCAGCCGGTGGCGGCCAGGACGACGGTGGCGGCCAGCATCGTGGCGCCGGTCGAACGCTTGCTGAGTCTCACGTGGTGCTCCCTTGGGCTGGTGGGTCGGAGGGGGTGGGCTCGCTGGAACGGGTGGGCGTGTCGGGTGGGTGCTGGGTGATCCGTCCGCCCGGTCTGCGGCGGGCCCGGCCGGAGATGCGGCGGGCGATACCGGCGAGGCCGGCGGGCTCGAAGAGGATCACCAGGACGATGGCCGCGCCGAACAGGAACCGGGCCGCCTCACCGGCAGCCAGCCCCTCGTCCCGGCCCACGAAGGGGATCAGGTCGGCGTACCGCTGGAAGACCAGCGGCAGCGCGCTCACGAAGATCGCCCCGAGCACGGCTCCGTTCACCGAGCCGAGCCCGCCCAGCACGATCATGGCGAGGTAGAGGATGGACAGCTCCAGGCCGAAGGACTCCGGCGCGATGCTGCCGATGGAGAGCGCGTACATCACCCCAGCGAGGCCGGCGTACATCGAGCTGACCAGGAAGATCCGCGCCTTGTAGCCCTGCACGTTGACGCCCATCACCGACGCGGCGACCTCGCTGTCCCGCAGGGTCTGCAGGGCCCGGCCCGGCCGGCTGCGCAGCAGGTTGCGGGCGAAGAGGTAAGCCCCGAGGGCCAGGACGAGCCCCAGGTACCACAGCCGCTCGGACTCCCGGAACGGCACGCCGAGCACGTACAGCTCCGGGTCCCGGTTGGCGAAGGTGAAGCCGAACAGCGAGAAGTCCGGTGCCGCCCGGCCGTTGAAGCCGCCGGTGACCTCGGTCCAGCTGTTGAGCACGTGGACGCCGATGAACACCAGCGCCAGCGACGCGACCCCGAGGTAGATCCCGCGCAGCCGGGCCGCGAGCGGGCTGAAGATCAGCCCGGCGAGCCCCGCGAGGAGCACGCCCACGATCATCCCGACGACCGGGGGGAGCCCGAGCCCGCCGAGCTCGGCCACCCCGAGCCCGCCCGGCTCCCCCGAGACGTAGACGTAGCTGACCGCCCCCACCGCCAGGAAGAAGGCGTGGGCGAGGGAGAGCTGGCCGCTGTTGCCGACGAGCAGGTTCAGGCCGATCGCGCCCACGATCGCGCCGAAGGCGGCGAACCCGGTGCGCAGCCAGAACTCCTCGACGTACAGCGGCAGCGCCAGCATCACCAGCAGGAAGGCGACCAGGAGCAGAGGGCGCAGCCAGGACCGCAGTCCGGACCGGCCGGAACCGGCCCGCTCGGCCGGGCCGACCCCCGACGGGTGGGCCCCGGTCGCCGCCGTCATCGTCGCCTCAGACACGGGTCAGCTCCTTCGTCCCGAACAGGCCGGACGGACGGAACATGAGGACCGCGATCATCACGATGAACGGGACGACGGCGCTGAACCCGCGGCCGAGGAAGAGCAGCTGGTCCTGGTAGCCCGCGGCCATCGCCTCGGCGATGCCGATCAGCAGGCCCCCGACGAGGGCGCCGCCGGTCGAGTCCAGGCCGCCGAGGATCGCCGCCGGGAAGGCCCGCAGCGCGACGGCGTAGGCCGTCGGGGTGACGCCCGGCGTCGGTGATCCGACCAGGAACAGCGCCGCGACGGCGGCGAGCACCCCGGCGACCACCCAGGCGAGCGCGGAGACCCGCCCCTGCCGGATGCCCATCAGGGCCGCCGTCTCGCCGTCCTCCGCCGAGGCCCGCATCGCGATGCCCCAGTTCGAGTACTTGAACGCAACGAAGAAGAGCGCGATGAGGACGGCGGCCACGAGGAACGCGATCAGCCGGTTCTGCGCCAGCCCGACGTCGCCGATCCGGAACGACTGCCCGCCCCACGGGTGCGGCACGTTGAGGATGTCGGAGCCGAGCCGGCGGATGAGCTCGGTGAGCAGGATGATGTCGACGCCGATGGTCACGATGGCCAGGCTGATCACCGCGGCGCCGCGCAACCGGTTGATGATCAGGCGCTCGATGACGAACGCCGCCGCGGCCGTGATCAGGATTCCCACGAGCACGGCCGGCAGGAAGCCGATCGTGTCCGACAGCCGCGCGATGGAGTAGGCGCCCAGCAGCAGCAGGGACCCGTGGGTGAAGCTCACGACCTCGCTCGCCTTGAAGATGATCACGAAGCCGAGGGCGATGAGGGCGTACAGGGCGCCCAGGGAGATCCCGTTGAGGAGCAGGGAGAGGAACTGGGTCACGAGGTCGCCCCAGGGTTGTCGGAGGAGTGGTGGTGGGCGGCGGCTTCCGAGGGGCTCTCCTCGTCGCCGGAGCCGAGATAGGCACGGATGACCTCGGGGTCGGTCTGCACCTGCGCCGGTGTGCCGTCGGCGATGCGCCGGCCGAAGTCGAGCACGGTGACGCGGTCGGCCAGGGACATGACCATCCCCATGTCGTGCTCGACCAGGACGACGGAGATGCCCAGCGCCGACCGGATCTCGAGGATCGCCTCCGCCATGCGGTCGGTCTCCTCGGCGTTCATGCCGGCGACCGGCTCGTCCAGGAGCAGCAGCCGCGGCTCGGTGCACAGGGCCCGGGCCACCTCCACCCGCTTCTGGTCGCCGTAGGAGAGCACCCCGACGGGCGTGTGCAGCTTCTCGCCGAGATCCATGAACTCGGCGATCTCGGCGACGCGCGCGCCGTGCACCTTGCCCTCCCGCGTGGCCCGCGGGAGCCGCAGGCCGGCCGAGAGGAAGCCGGCCTTGGTCAGGTGGTGGCGGCCCAGCATGAGGTTCTCCGCCACCGACTGGGTGCCCGACAGCGCGATGTTCTGGAACGCGCGGGCCACCCCGATGCCGGCGATCTTGTACGGCCGCATCTGGTCCAGCCGGTGCTCACCGAACCGGACCTGGCCCTCGTTGGCCCGGTAGACGCCGGACAGGACGTTGAACATCGTCGACTTGCCCGCACCGTTGGGCCCGATGATCGCGTGGATCGTGCCGGGAGCGACCGTGAACGAGACGTCCGACAGGGCGTTGATCGCCCCGAAGCGGACGCTGACGCCGTCGACCTCGACCGTCGGGATGTCCGACCGCGTCCCCGACCCGACGTCGGGCGCCGCGGTCATGCCGTCCACCGGGAGAGCTTCTTGCCCGAGCTCACGCGCCGGGTCGGGGCCGCGCCGTCGCCGCCCCCGTCGTGGCCGAGGTACAGCCGCTGCACCTCGTCGGTCTGGGCGAGCTGCCGCGCGTCACCGGAGAGCGAGACCTCACCGACGTCGAGCACGTAGGCGAGATCGGCGACCCCGAGCGCCATCGTGGCGTTCTGCTCGACCAGCAGCACGGAGGTCCCCTGGCGGTTGATCTCGCCGATGACCTCGCCGATCTGGCCGATGATGCGCGGCGCCAGCCCGAGCGACGGCTCGTCGAGCAGGAGCAGCTTCGGGCTGGCCATCAACGCGCGCCCGATGGCCAGCATCTGCTGCTCGCCGCCGGAGAGCAGCGCGCCCCGCTGGGAGCTGCGCTCCTTGAGCACCGGGAACAGGTCGTAGACGCGGTCCTGGGCCTGGGCCTTGGCCGCCTTGTCCCGGTTCCCCATGCCGCCGGCACGCAGGTTCTCCTCGACCGTCAGCCGGCCGAAGATGCGCCGCCCCTCGGGCACCTGCACGAGCCCGAGCCGGACGGCCTGGGCCGGGTCCTTCGACACGAGGTCGGTCCCGTCGAAGGTCACCGACCCGGAGTCGACCCGGCCGCGGTGCAGCCGCAGCGTGCCCGAGATGGTCCGCAGCAACGTCGTCTTCCCGGCGCCGTTGCTGCCCAGGACGGCGACGACCCTGCCGTCGGGGACCTCCATGGAGACCCCCCGCACGGCCTGGACGGCTCCGCCGTAGGTGACGTGCAGGGCGTCGATGCTCAGCACGGGCGGCTCCCTGCCGTGGCCCGGCCGGGCGGGATCGGGCGGAGGCGGCCGAGCGGCGGGCGGGTGGCCGTCACCGGGCCGCCTGCTCGGGAGCGCGACCGCAGGAGGTCAGGCGCGGAGAAGTGATCTGGCACACAGGCCGGGACTCTAGGCAGGCAATGGTCTGTGACGGGCGCCACAAAGGTCACGGATTGATCACGTGTTGCCGGGCTCCACCCAGGCATCCGTGCCCCTGATCCACAGCACGCTCCGTACGGCACCGTCCGGAAAGCCGGAGCCCGCCGCCGGAGCCCGCCGACCGGCCGGGCGGGGGCGGTCGATGCGGAGGGCCCGGCTAGACCGGCTGCAGCTCCTCGATCTCCACGCGGATCGCGTCCAGCGCGGCCGCCGCCCGGCGGCGGGACTGCTCGGGGGTGTCCCCGACGGTCACGACGTGGCCGAGGTGCGCCTGGCCGCAGGTCGCGGGCTCCGCCGCGCCACCCACGTCGGCGAACACCTCCGCGACGACGAGCCCCGGGATGCAGCCGACGTCCGGCAGGCCGGACACCGCCCGCACCCGCCCGGTGGCGTGCGAGCCGAGGAAGAACTGGGTACTGGCCGCGACCGCCCGCCGGCGCCCCGGCCCGGGCCGGCCGAGCAGGCCGGCGACCACGAGGTCCGCGGCGTCGATCCCGCTCACCTGGTCCACGCAGGCGTGGGCCCCCGCGTCGGCGAGCCGCGGGACCAGGCCGGCCAGCCGCGGCCCCTCCGGGCCCAGCACGAACTCCAGGTGGAAGGGGCCGAGGTCGTAACCGGCCGCGGCGAGCACGGCGCCGACGAAGCCGGCGGCCTCCGCCGTCGGCGGCTGCGCGGTCGCGGTGAGCAGCAGGCCGGCGGAGTGCGGCGGGGGCGTGGTGAGCACCTCGCTCCACGCGTGCACGGTCGGGACGCCGCGGTCCACGTGCCCGTCGGCGGCGTACCGGTCACCCGCCACGTGCTCACCGATCACCAGCCGGGGCGCCGACCGCCCACCGCGCCGGCAGCAGGCGCGGGCGGCGAGCACCCGCAGCTCGCCGTCGTCCTGCACCGGACCGAGCCGCGCACCGGCGCCGTCCACCGGCTCCACCGTGCACGGGTATCCCACCGGTGACGTGAGCTCCGGGTCGCCGGTGCGGACCTCCGCCCACCGCCCGTCGGCGACGCCCGCCGCGGCGAGGGCCGCGCGCAGGGCCACCGCGTCACCGGTCACCACGGGCGACGCGGGGTCCGGGCCCCGCAGCCCCAGCGCACGGGCGGCGACGGCCGCCGGCAGGACGGCGCCGGGCGCCGAGCCGGTGACGACGACGGCTCCTCCGGGCAGCGAGCGCACCGCGGCCGCGACCGCGCCGGCGTCCCCGGTGTCGCAGTCGATCCAGCGGTCCACCAGCCAGTCGAGCTCCTCCCCGTAGGAGCACCGGTCCGCCGTCAGCACCGCCGTCCGCAGGCCCCGGAACCGCGCCCGCTCGAGCAGGGCCACGCCCGCCGCGTCCAACCGCTCCCCGGCCGCGAACTCCGGCCGGGCGGCCGACGGCCGCACCTGGACCTCGACGGAGACGAACCACGGCTCCGGATCACCGGCCGGTGCACCGGAGGAACGGTCGCCTGCCACGGGCGTGGGCATGTGCACTCTCCCGTCGTGGGTGGGTGTGAGCAGGCGCACCATACCGGCCGGTCGGTTTACGCGGAACGGATACCGGCGGGTGCCGTTGGCCGGTGTGCCGGGGCGGGAAGCAGCAGCGAGGGCGGCCGGTTGCCATGCGTGTGACCACTGCCCACCTCCGGGGCGACGTCGACGTCGTCGTGATCGGCGCGGGGCAGGCCGGGCTCTCCACCGCCTGGGCGCTGGCCCGCCAGGGCTTCGAGCGGCGCACCGGGTTCGTGGTGCTCGACGGCGAGCCGGGCCCCGGCGGCGCCTGGCGGCACCGCTGGCCGTCGCTCACCCTGGGCACGACGCACCGGGTGCACGACCTGCCCGGTCTGCCGTTCCGCCCGGTGGACGAGCGCACCCCCGCCGTCGAGTCGGTGCCCGCCTACTTCGCGGAGTACGAGCGCCGGTTCGACCTGCCCGTGGTGCGGCCGGTGCGGGTGACCGCCGTCCGCCGGCGCGACGACGGCCGTTTCTCCGTGGAGACCGACCGGGGCACCTGGACCGCGCGCGCCGTCGTCAACGCCACCGGCACCTGGACCCGGCCGTTCGTCCCCCGCTACCCGGGGCAGGAGACCTTCCGAGGGCGTCAGCTGCACACCGTCGACTACCGCAGCCCCGAGGAGTTCCGCGGGCAGCACGTCGTGGTGGTCGGCGGCGGCGCCTCGGCCACCCAGCTGCTGGTCGAGATCTCCCGGGTCACCTCCACGACCTGGGTCACCCGCCGCCCGCCCGTGTGGCGCGAGGGGCCGTTCGACGAGGACCTGGGCCGCGAAGTGGTCGCGAAGGTCGAGGCGGCGGTGCGCGAGGGACGCCGCCCCGGGAGCGTGGTCGGCCTCACCGGGCTGGTGACCTCCACCCCCTACATCCGCGACGGGCTCGAGCGGGGCGTGCTCGACCGGCTGCCGGTGTTCGACCGGATCACCCCCGACGGGGTGGCCTGGGACCCGGTCGACGGACGACCGGGCCGGCTGGTCCGCGCCGACGTCATCCTGTGGGCCACCGGTTTCCGCGCGGCCGTCGGGCACCTGGCGCCCCTGCAGCTCCGTGGCCCCGGAGAGGGCTTCCGGCTGGACGGCACCCAGGTCGTCGGCGAGCCGCGGGTGCACCTGGTCGGCTACGGCCCGTCGGCGAGCACGATCGGCGCGAACCGCGCGGGCCAGGCCGCCGCCCGGGCCCTGCGCCGCGAGCTGCGCCCCGGGAGCACCCTGTCCCGCTCGGCCTGACCAGCTCGGGGACCGTTCAGGGTCGGATCAGGGCGCTCCCCGATGTTCCCGGGACGGCGCCGCCGACAGGCTCCAGGGCATGACTTCCCGATCGCTCCCCGGAGGCCCGCGATGATCGAGGCGCGGGGTCTGACCAAGAAGTACGGCGACCGCACCGCCGTCGACGGCATCTCCTTCACCGTGCACCCGGGCCGGGTCACCGGCTTCCTGGGCCCCAACGGTGCCGGCAAGTCCACGACCATGCGCATGCTGCTGGGCCTGGACCGGCCCACCGCCGGCAGCATCACCGTGCACGGCCGCAGCTACGCCGACTTCCCCGCGCCCCTGCGCCAGGTCGGCGCGCTGCTGGAGGCCCGCGCGCTGCACCCGGGGCGCTCCGCGCGCGACCACCTGCGCTGGATGGCGGCGAGCAACGGGCTGCCGGTGCGTCGCGTGGACGAGGTGCTCGACCTCGTCGGGCTCGCCGACGTCGCCGGGCAGCGGGTCGGCCGCTTCTCCCTCGGCATGGGCCAGCGCCTCGGCATCGCCGTCGCCCTGCTGGGCGACCCGCCGGTGGTGGTGCTCGACGAGCCGGTCAACGGCCTGGACCCCGAGGGCATCCGCTGGGTGCGCACGCTGACCCGGCAGCTGGCCGCCGAGGGCCGCACCGTCTTCCTCTCCAGCCACCTGATGAGCGAGATGGCGCTGACCGCCGACCACCTCGTGGTCATCGGGCGCGGCCGGGTGCTGGCCGACTGCTCGATGCCCGACTTCATCGCCGAGCACGCGGCCTCCTACGTGCGGGTGCGCACCCCCCAGCGGGCCGAGGTGGCCGAGCTGCTGCGCCGCGACGGCCTGGACGTCGACGTCGTCGACGACGAGCTGCGGGTGCAGGGGCGCGACGCCGCCGCCATCGGGGAGCTGGTCGGCCGGCAGGGGCTCTTCCTGCACGAGCTCACCCTGGTCCGCTCCTCGCTGGAGGACGCGTTCATGACCCTCACCGCCTCGAGCGTGGAGTACTCCGCGCGGGAGCAGACCCCGGCCGGAGCCCCCCGATGACCCAGACCGCGAGCGCCCCGATGACCGACACCGTCGACCTCGACCCGAACCGGCACGTCCCCGGGGTGCGCCGGCCCGGCTTGGCAGACACCCTGCGGGCGGAGTGGATCAAGTTCTGGTCGGTGCGCTCGACACCGTGGTCGATCGCCGCGCTGGTCACCCTCGGCGCCGGGCTGACCGTCCTGGTCTGCGCCGTCAGCGCCGCAGACCTCGCCGACGGGACGGCGGGCGAGTCCGCCGGTGCGTTCATCACCTGGGGCATGACCGTCGCCCAGATCACCGCCATCGTGCTCGGCGCGCTGGTGGTGACGAGCGAGTACGGCACCGGGATGATCCGCGCGACGCTGACCGCGACCCCGCGCCGCGGCCGGGTGCTGGCGGCCAAGGCGGTCGTGCTCACCACGACGCTGTTCGTCGTCGGCACCGTCACCGCCGCCCTCGGCTACCTCGGCGGCAACTGGTTCCTCGAGCGCGAGGGCGTGGGCCTGGCGCTCAGCGACGACGGCGTGCTCCGCTCGCTGCTGGGCAGCGGCCTGTACATGGCCGGCATCGGGCTGTTCGCGGCCGCGGTCGGGCTGCTGGTGCGGCACACCGCCGCGGCGCTGTCGATCGTGCTGGCCCTGTTGCTGGTCGTCGGCAACATGGTGGTGCTCCTCCCGGGCGCCTGGGGCGAGTGGGCGACCAAGCTGATGCCGGGCAACGCCGGCTCCGTCGTCGCCACGCCGGTGTCGTTCAACCCGAACCTGCTCGAGCCCTGGACCGGGTTCGCCGTGTTCTGCGCCGAGGTGGCCGCCGTGCTGCTGGCCGGCTACCTGGTGCTGCGCCGCCGCGACGCCTGAGAAAGGACCCCCTTCCCCCCACCCCTCGCAGGCTCGGGGCGGTACCCGGAAGGGGGCCCGAGGCATCCGGACACGGGGCAGTCGTCCACGCCCCGCTGTGCCCCGGCCCGCCCGGCCGGGGCACAGTGGTGCCGTGACCACGCCCGACCCGGCCGCCGAGGGCCGCCGCCGCGCCGACGAACTGCTGACCGCTCTGACCGCGGGCGACGACGCCGCCGCCGAGCGGCTGCTCGCCGAGCTGACCGAGGTCCGCGACCTGGTCTTCGTGGGGGCGGGGCTCACCGCGGTCGCCCGCGCCGAGGGTCGCGCGCTGCCCACGGCGCAGCGCGCGCAGGCCAGCACCCGCCAGGTGCGGCTCGGCCAGATCCGCGACGCGAACCGCGACGACCCCGATGGTCTGCGCACCTGGCTGCGGCGCTCGGCCGAGGAGATCCTCTTCATCCGCTCGCTGCACGCCGCCGCCGCCCGGCAGCGCTGACCCTCGCAACACGTCACGCCGGGAGCGCCCCACGCAGAGGGCGCCCCGCGCAGATGACTGCGCGGGGCGCCCACGGCGCGGACCAGTGCGAGGCGACGACCCCGCTCAGCCCCCGGTGACGATGATCCCTGGGAACACGATGAACAGCGCGATCGACAACGCGTAGGGCACGTAGTAGACCATCGTGCCCTTGAACGTCTGGACGACGTCGAGGGCGCGGTCCAGGGCGCTCACGATGTACACGTTGACGCCGACGGGAGGTGTCACGGCACCCAGCGTGGTCACGAGCGTGATGATGATCGTGAACCAGACCGGGTCGTACCCGAGAGCCAGGATCAGCGGGAAGAAGATCGGGATGCTGATGACCAGGAACCCGAGCGCGTCCATGAGCGCACCGCCCACGAGGTAGACGAACAGGATCAGCAGCAGGATCACGGTGGTCGGCACCGCCAGTCCGCTGATCGCGTCGGCCAGGTCGAACGGCAGCCGCGTCAGGCTCAGGAAGCGCCCGAACACCACCGCACCGGCGACCAGGAGCACGACCATCGCCGAGATGCGAAGGCTCTCGAGGACGGCCGTCCACAGGCTCGGGAGGGTCAACTGCCTCCGGAGCAACGCGATCACGATGGCACCGAACGCGCCCACCGCGCCCGCCTCGGTCGGCGAGAACCAGCCGACGTACATGCCGCCGATCACGAGCGCGAACAGGACGATCGCCTCGGACACGCCTCCCAGGGCCCGGAACTTCTCCCCCCACGGCACCTTCGGCCCAGGAGGCCCGAGGTCCGGCCGGAGCCGACAGAGGATCAGCACGGTCGCGAGCAGCAGCCCGCCCACGACGAGACCCGGGACGAGAGCCGCGACGAACAGCCGGGTGATCGACTGCTCCGACTGGATCGCGATGATGATCAGCGCGGTCGAGGGCGGGATGAGCACACCGAGCGTGCCGCCGATGGCGACGCTGCCGCCGGAGAGCGCCGGGTTGTACCCGTACTTCCGCATCTCCGGGAGCGCGACCGCACCCATCGTCGCCGTCGTCGCCGAGTTGGACCCCGACACGGTGGAGAAGCCGATGCTGGCCAGGATGGTCGTCGCCGCCACCCCGCCCGGCAGGGAGCCGATCCACTTGTAGGACGCCGCGTACAGCCGTTCGCTGATCCCCGCCCTGAATGCGACCTGCCCCATGAGGACGAACAGTGGGATGACCGACAGGCCGTACGAGGTGAACTGGCGGAACAGGTCCGCCGACAACAGCTGGAGCGCGGCCGACGGGGTCAGCATGTACGCGGCGCCCACGAAGCCGGTCAGCATCAGGGCGAACGCCACGGGCATGCGCAGCAGCAGGAGGACGAGCATCGCTGCGATCGCGACCAGCGCGACGGCTACCGGGCTCACGTCCTCGTCCTTCCGACGATCCCGACGGCGCTCACCAGATGCTCTCCGGGACGCTCGACCGGAGGTTCCGGCCTACTTGGACGACATCGCTGACGAGAGCCAGCACCAGTCCCCCGACCCCGACCGCGAGGACGAGCGAGAAGGGCCAGAACGGCAGCCGGAGCGAATCGGTCAGGGCACCCTGGTTCCGCAAGTTCATCCCGTAGGCGACGAGCTGCTGGGCCAGCAGCACGAAGAGGGCGATCGAGACGACGGTGATCAGCCCGCCCACGATCAGCTGCACCCGCACCGGCGTCTTGTTCATGAACAGGTCGATCGCGATGTGCGAGCGGCCCCGCTGCGCATCGGCGAGCGCCAGGCCGTTCACGATCACGGCGAGCAGCGAGACGAGCTCGAACGTGCCGTACCAGGGGGTGGCCACCAGCCGCAGGCCGATGTTGCCCACCGTCAGGATCATCATCACGAGGAGGACCGCCGCAGCGATGACGGCGAGCCCCCTGGAGACCCCGTCCAGCGCCTTCGTGGTCTTGTTGCCGGAACTCTTCCCGCTGTCGGGCCCCTCGTCCACGGGCACCCCGTCGCCGGGCCCCCCGTCGACGGGCACCCCGTCGCCGGGCTTCTGGGAGCTCGCCACGATCAGCCCTCCGCGCTGTACTGCTCGCGAAGCTCCTGCATCCGGTCGAAGACCTCCTGCGGGTCGAAGTCGCCTCGGGTGTCGGAGATCCACGAGTCGACGAGCTGGGACAGCGTCCGGTCCCACTCCTCCCGCTCCGCCGGCGCGAGCTCGACGGTCTCGAGACCGTGCTCGGCCGCCGCCCACTCCAGCGCGGCCTGGACGTTCTCCTGGTCGTGGTACTGGGAGGCGAACTCGGCCATCTCCGGCCGGAGGTCGCGGATGCACTCCTGCACGTTCTCCGGGAGCTCGGCGAAACGGTCGCTGTCCATCACCGCGACGAAGCTGTTCGAGACGCCGAAGGCGTAGTCGGTCACGTAGCCCACCTGCTCGGCCAGGCCGAAGTCCTGG
Source organism: Blastococcus sp. SYSU DS0552 (assembly GCF_054050815.1). Classification (NCBI taxonomy): domain Bacteria; kingdom Bacillati; phylum Actinomycetota; class Actinomycetes; order Geodermatophilales; family Geodermatophilaceae; genus Blastococcus; species Blastococcus sp. SYSU DS0552. The sequence continues at coordinate 4,221 of NZ_JBJHAB010000025.1, read as the reverse complement.
AGCACCTCGCGCGAGGACATGTAGCCGCTGATGACCCCCGTCTGCAGCCCCTCCGCGACGTTGGGCATCGGCATGCCGACCGGGGAGGCCCCGAGACTCTGCAGCGCCGGGACGCCCGCGCCCGCGGCCCGCAACTCCCGACCGGAGAGGTCGGACTTGCTGGCGACCGGCTGCTGGGTCTGGAGGTGGGCCGGCTCCGTGGTGAAGGCCGTGACGATCTCGTAGCCGTCGTACTCGGCCGGCTCGTACTCCGTGATGAGGTCCAGGAACGTCTTGCTGGGGGCCTCGGCGTTGGCGAAGCCGACCGGCAGCGCGATCACCGAGCTCAGGGGGAAGCGGCCCACGTCGTAGGCCGGGGAGTCCATGCCGATGTCCACCACGCCCTGGGAGACGCCGTCGAAGATGTCCCCGGAGCCGAGCAGCGTCCCGCCGGGGTAGAAGTCCACCGCGACCTGGCCGTCGGTGCACTCGTCCATGCGCGAGGCCCACTCCTCCATCTGGACCCCGGGGAAGGAAGCCTGGGGAGCGAAGAACGCGTAGCTCAGCGTGATCTGCTCGCCACCGCCCCCGGCGCTGCTACCGGCAGCGCCCCCGCACGCGGCCAGCGCGGTCACCGCCGCGAGAGCACAGCCGGCCTTGAGCCCGTTCCTTGGACGCTGTCCCATGTCCCGTACCTCCGTCGATGCAGTGGTGAGCCGAGCAGTGGTCCCAGACGCTACGAATCACCGGGGGGCCCCGCTGTCACCCAACCGGGGTCAAACACGCATCCCGGGATCACGGTTCGACCACGGGCTCCGACGCACGCAGCGCCGCGCCTGCCGTAGCCGTGATCGCCCCCCCTCGGCCGGTCGACCGCGCTGATCGGCGCACGCCCCTGGGACGGGTGGCGGGCACGTCCGCCCACCGCGGCCACCTGCCGGGCTACCGGACTTCAGCGCTCGGTCGACAGCGGCGCCAACCGCTGCTGGGGACGGCCCTGGGCGGCCGCAGCGAGGGCGATGACCAGTTCGTCGGGATGCGGCGCGTCGGGGAGGCGGACCTCGACGGTCTGGTGGTGGGACCGGATCGTGGCGTCCCTGAGGTGCTTCAGCGGGATGTCGAACGCGGCGCCGGCCGGGCCACGCTTCTCCACCGCGGGCAGCAGCGTCGTCCCGCCCACTGCCGAGCGCAGGTGCTCGCCGAAACGAAGCGTGTGGATCAGTGCCGACCCGTGCTCGATCTCGCCGTCCAGGCCGACGATCGCGGCTTTGCCGTAGGCCTCCACCGGCGCCCCCAGAGCAGCCACGACCCGAGGAGCCAGGAGCGCGCCGAGCCGGGACGCATGAGCCTCGATGCCCGGTCCGAGGTCGTCGACGAACCCCTGTCCCGCCCAGGGGTTCGCCACCACGGCGGCGACCACCGCCGTGCGCGCGGCCGGCGCCACCTCGCGGCCCCCTTCCGACAGCACCTCCTCGATCACTGTCACGATCCTGCGCACGGACACGGCTCCTCCTCGGCTCACCTGCTGTCGTCGCCGCCCCGCCGACGGGGACCGCACCCCGCTGCCGGCCGTCACGGCCAGCCGACGCTGAAGTACTGCGTCTCCTGGAACTCGCGCAGCCCTTCGCGCGCACCTTCCCGGCCCAGCCCGCTCTGCTTGACACCGCCGAAGGGCGCGGAGGGATCGGAGACGACCCCGCGGTTCACGCCGACCATGCCTGCGTCGAGGACCTCGCTGAACCGCAGGGCCCGCTCGAGGTCGGTGGAGTAGACGTACGCGGCGAGGCCGTACTCGGACTCGTTGAGCCGCTCGAGCAGCAGCCGCTCGTCCGACCACGCGACGATGGTGACCACCGGGCCGAAGATCTCCGTTGCGAGGATGTCCGCTCCGTCGGGCACGTCGGTCAGCACGGTCGGGGGGAAGAAGTAGCCGCCCGGTGCGGGGTCGAGCTCCTGCTGGAACGCCACCCGGGCGCCGGCCTGCACCGCGGAGTCGACGAGCGCACGCACGTCGGCGACGGCCCGGGGCGTGATCAGCGGGCCGATCCGGTTCCCCTCGTCCGCCGGCCCGACAGTCAGACCGGCCACCTCGTGCGCGAAGCGGGCGGTGAACTCCTCGACCACCGACGTGTGCACGTAGAAGCGATTCGCCGCCGTGCACGCCTGACCGCCGTTGCGGAACTTCGCCGTCATCGCGCCCTCGACCGCCGCAGGGAGGTGGGCGTCGTCCATGACGACGAAGGGCGCGTTCCCACCGAGTTCCATGGAGGTGTTGAGGACCCGGTCCGCTGCCTGCCGCAGGAGGAGCCTCCCCACCCCCGTCGATCCCGTGAACGACAGCTTCCGCACCCGCGGGTCCTCGAGCCAGGTGGAGACGACGGCCGCAGGGTCCGACGTGGGAACGACGTTGACCACCCCGTCCGGGACGCCGGCGCGGGTGAGGAGGCGGGCGACGGCCAGCGCGGTCAGCGGCGTCTCGGCCGCCGGCTTCAGCACGACCGTGCATCCGGCGGCGAGAGCCGGGGCGATCTTCCGCGTCGCCATGGCGGCCGGGAAGTTCCACGGCGTCACCAGGGCGGCGACGCCCACCGGCCGGTGCGTGACGATGGTCCGGGCGCCGCCCGCCGGGGACGTCCCGTACGCACCCTCGGTGCGCACCGCCTCCTCGGCGAACCACCGGAAGAAGTCGGCGGCGTAGGCCACCTCACCCTGCGCGTCGGCGGTCGACTTGCCGTTCTCGAGGGAGACCAGGCGAGCGAGTTCGTCCCGCTCCTCCATGATCATCTCGAAGGCGCGGCGCAGGATCTCGGACCGCTCGCGCGGCGCGGTGGCCGCCCACCCGGGAAGGGCCGCCGCCGCCGCGTCCACGGCCGACGTCGCCTGGGCGGCACGGGCATCGGCGACGCGGGCCACCACCCGGTCCCTGGCCGGGTCCCGGACCTCGGTGCAGGCACCGTCCGCCGCGGCCCGCCCGGCACCGGCGATCCAGATGCCCTCCCGCGGACGGAGGGCCTCGACGTAGGCGTCGACGTCGGCACCGGGGGTGCTCGCGGCGGTTTCCTGCATGGTGGTCGGACTCCTGTGGTCGGGACGGCCGGCCCGCCGGAGCCCGCGCCGAGGCCGGCCTCCCGGGCCCGCACCACACCACGAGGCGGTGGTCCGGGCGCCGCCGACCGCCTCAGCGCCTGTCCTCCTCGACCGGATCGGCTCGATCCTCGCCGGATCAGGAGGAGCGGACAGTCCCCGAAGGGGTGGATCCCGGCACCCTCAGTGCGCGACCGCTTCGGAGTACGCGCGGCGCCGCGAGATGGCCGCCCGGTGGTCCGGCAGTCGGGCCGGGGCGTTGATGCACAGCGCGCCCACCTGGACGCCGTGGCGGCCGAACACCGCGACCAGGGAGTCCTCCGAGAGCGACTCCACGTGTACCTGCTCCGCCCCGTTCGTGCGGCCGACGAACCTCATCTTCGCGTCGAACTGGTCGGACCAGAAGTACGGAACGGGTGCGTAGGCGTCGTTCCCCCCGAGCAGCACGCCGGCGGCGTGCCGGCCCTGCTCGACGGCGTTGGTCCACTGCTCCACCCGCATGTCCTCGTCGAACAGCGGGTTGTACCAGCGGGCGACGTCACCGGCGGCCACCACGCCAGGGGCCGACGTGCGCAGGCTGCGGTCGCAGAGCACGCCGTCGGAGAGGGCGATACCGCTGCTGCGCAGCCAGTCGACGTCAGGCGCCGCGCCCAGCGCACCGATCACCAGATCCGCCTGGACTGCCTCGTCTCCCCCGAGCTCCACGAGGTAGCCGGACGGCGCCCGTTCGACCGACAGCGCGTACGCGCCGCACCGGATGGAGACGCCCCGGCGGGCGTGGAGCTCCCGGAACCAGGCCCCCATCTCGTCGCCCAGCACCCGGGCCAGCGGCACGGGGGCCACCTCCACGACCGTGACGCGGCGGCCGAGCTCGGCGATCGTCGCGGCCACCTCGAGACCGATGAAGCCCGCGCCGATGATGGCGACGTGCTCGGCGTCGCGGAGCCGTTCGTGCAACGCCACGGCGTCGTCGATGGACCGGAGGAAGGAGACGTGGGGGGGGGGGGGGGGGGGGGGGGGGGGGGGGGGGGGCGGGGGGGGGGGCGGGGGGGGGGGGGGGGGGGGGGGGGGGGGGGGGGGGGGGGGGGGGGGGGGGGGGGGGGGGGGGGGGGGGGGGGGGGGGGGGGGGGGGGGGGGGGGGGGGGGGGGGGGGGGGGG
>NZ_JBJHAB010000024.1:0-51397 GCF_054050815.1 Blastococcus sp. SYSU DS0552 | reverse complement strand
CGGCTCCCTCCCCAGACGACACAACGACCACCCCACCCCCGCCCCCCCCCCCCCCACCCCCCCCCCCCCCCCCCCCCCCCCCCCCCCCCCCCCCCCCCCCCCCCCCCCCCCCACCACCGCCACCACGGGCTTGGGTGAGGACCACACCAGCTCCAACAGCTCCGGGAACTCGCGCACGCCCTGGCTCTCCGAGGAACCGCCGGCCGCCTCGGAGAGATCCATCCCCGAGCAGAACACCCGGCCGGTGTGGTCGAGCACGACCACCCGCACCGCGTCGTCGGCCAGGGCATCGGCCAGCGCCGCGCGCAGCTCCGCCCGCATCGCCCGCGACAGCGCGTTGCGGTTGGTGGGGGAGTCCAGCGTCAGGGTGGCGACGCCGCGCGAGACGGACACCTGCAGCACTCGGTCGGAGGTCACGTCCGGCATCCTGCCGCCCGGGTGGCCCGGCGCGGCACACTGGGAGCAGATGAACACCGTCCTGCCGCTGATCGACGACGCCGGCCTGCCGCCCGGGTCCCCCGGCCCCGACCGGCTCCCCGGCAGCGCCCGCGCGGAGCTCACGACGACGCCGTTCGGCCTGTACGTGCACGTCCCGTTCTGCGCGACCCGCTGCGGCTACTGCGACTTCAACACCTACACCTCCGACGAGCTCGGCCCCGGCGCCACCCGCAGCGAGTACGCGGGCACCGCGATCGCCGAGCTGGAGCGCGCCGTCCGGACCCTGGGCCCGGACCTGCCGACCGTCTCCACGGTCTTCGTCGGCGGCGGCACGCCGACGCTGCTGCCGGCCGACGACCTCGCCGCCGTGCTCGAGGCCGCCCGCGGGCTCTTCCCGTTCGCCGACGACGTCGAGGTCACCACGGAGGCCAACCCCGAGACCGTCTCGCCCGCCTCGCTGGCCCGGCTGCGCGAGGCCGGCTTCACGCGGGTCAGCCTCGGCATGCAGTCGGCGGCGCCGCACGTGCTCGCCGCGCTGGACCGCCGGCACACCCCCGGCCGCGCCGTCGAGGCGGCGCACGAGGCCCGCGCGGCGGGGTTCGAGCACGTCAACCTGGACCTGATCTACGGCACGCCCGGGGAGACCGACGCCGACTGGGCCGCCTCCCTCGACGCGGTCCTCGCCTCGCCGGTCGACCACGTCAGCGCCTACGCGCTGATCGTCGAGGAGGGCACCAAGCTGGCCCGGCGGGTCAAGCGGGGCGAGCTGCCCATGCCCGACGACGACGTCCTCGCCGACCGCTACGAGCAGGCCGACGCGACGCTGCGCACGGCCGGCTTCGAGTGGTACGAGGTGTCGAACTGGGCCACCGCCGACGCCGCCCGCTGCCGGCACAACGAGCTGTACTGGGCCAACGCGAACTGGTGGGGGATCGGGCCGGGCGCGCACAGCCACGTCGGCGGCGTCCGCTGGTGGAACGTGAAGCACCCCGCGGCCTACGCCGACCGGCTGGCCCGCGGCGAGAGCCCGGCGCAGGACGCCGAGCTGCTCGACGACGACGACCGCGCACTGGAGGCGGTGATGCTCGGGTTGCGGCTGCGCGCCGGACTGCCGCTGACCGCGCTCACCGGCACCGGGCGTGCGCGGGCGGCCGAGGCGGTCGCAAGCGGTCTCCTGGACCCGCTGGCGCACGCGAACGGGCGGGCCGTCCTCACCGACAGGGGCCGCCTGCTCGCCGACGCGGTGGTCCGCGACCTCACCGACTGACAGAGGACCCGTCCCCGTCCCTCACACGCTCGGGACGAGCTTCGGAACACGACCGAGGGTGGCTCGGTTCATCCGAAAGGGCGAGATTGGTCCGGCCGTCGTGGGCTATGGTCCCCGTTCCGGCAACGGGGCCGGGTGTTCGGAGGGGGTGGTCGGTCGTGACCGTGCCAGGAGTGCGCCCAGCGGCGGCCCCACCGTTCGCCCTGTCCGGCGGTGCCCGGCTCGCCCTCGCGATGAACCGCCGTGCCCGCGGGCTGCGTGGCCTCGACGTCCTCCGCCGCAGCCAGGACCGGGCCCCGCCGCGTCGCTCCTGACTCCGTCCCGGAGTCCCCGCACCACTCCCGACGCGCCACCGACCGGTGACCGCGTCTTCCCGCGTTGCCCCGAGAAGGAGATCCCCGCATGTCTGCCAGCATCGACAGCACGACCGCCGCCTCGGCGAACCGCTTCCGCGCCCTCCTGGAGGAGCAGCGCGCCGACTGCGCGCAGCAGCGCGAGGAGGCGCTCGCCGAGTGCGCCACCTCGGTGCCCGACCCGGTCGCCCAGCGCCGCAGCGCCGACCTGCAGCGCACCATCGAGGAGATCGACGCCGCGCTCGCCCGCCTCGACGACGGCAGCTACGGACGCTGCACCGGCTGCGGTACCGCCATCCCCGAGGAGCGGCTCGAGCTGCGCCCGTTCGCCCGGACCTGCGTGGCCTGCACGCCCGCCGCCTGACCGGGTGCGCCGGTCGCGTCTGACGGATGTCAGGCGCGACCGGCGACGTCCGGCACTACTGCGCTCCGGCCCCGCGGGAGCAGGCTCGTCGCATGCCTCCCGCACCCGCTCTCGACATCCGCGGGCTGACCGTCCGCTACGGCGACGCGGTCGCCGTCGACGACCTCGACCTCACCATCCCGTGCGGCCAGACCGTCGCCCTGCTCGGGCCCAACGGCGCCGGCAAATCGACCGTCGTCAACGCCGTGCTGGGCCTGCTGACCCCGACGGCCGGGGAGATGCGCGTGCTCGGCCGCAGCCCGAGCGACGCCGTCCGGGCCGGCAGCGTCGGCGCGATGCTGCAGCACGGCGGGCTGCCCAGCGAGGCCCGGGTCGGCGAGGTGCTCCACCTGGTGCGCCGCAGTTTCCCGACGGCGTGGCCGCTGGACGACCTCGTGGTCACCGCGGGCATCGACGGGCTGCTCGACCGGCCGGTGGAGGCGCTCTCCGGTGGTCAGCGCCAGCGCGTCCTCCTGGCCCTGGCCCTCGCCGGCGCACCGCCACTGCTGCTGCTCGACGAGCCCACCTCCGCCATGGACGTCGAGGCGCGCCGTGCGTTCTGGACGACGATGCGCGGCCTGGCCGGCCGCGGGCACACCGTCGTCTTCGCCACCCACCACCTCGACGAGGCCGACGCGGTCGCCGACCGGGTGGTCGTGGTCGCCGGCGGGCGGGTGGTCGCCGACGGCACCGCCGCGGAGGTCAAGGCCGGGGTCGGCGGGCGCACCGTCTCCTTCACGGCCGCTCCGGAGCGGCGGTTCGACGCCGTTCCGGGGGTCACCGCGGTGACCTGGCAGGGGAGCACGGTGCGGCTGGCGACCACCGACGTCGACGCCACCCTGCGGGCGTTGCTGGCCGACGGCGGCCTGCCCGACCTCGAGGTGCGCGGCGCGTCCCTCGAGGACGCCGTCCTCTCGCTGATCCCCACCCGCCGGCCGAGCACGATCGGAGCCGCCCGATGAGCCCGCTGTTCGCCTTCCAGCTGCGCCGCGTGGGGCGCAACAAGCAGTTCCTCTTCTTCACCGTGCTGCTGCCCGCGCTGTTCACGATCTTCCTGACCAGGATCATCGGGGGGCAGATGACCGGTGCGGCGGCGCAGCAGGAGGCCGCCGCCGCGATCATGGTCTCGATGATGGCCTACGGGGCCATCGGGGCGTCCCTAGGCGCGACCATCCGCATCTCGTTCGACCGCGCCTCGGGCTGGCTCCGCCAGCTCCGGGTGACCCCCGTGCCGCAGACCCAGGTGTTCGCCGTCGACGTCGCCGTCGGGGTGCTGCTGACCCTGCCGAGCCTGCTGGTCGTCGCGCTGGTCGGGCGGTTCGTCAACGGGGTGCAGCTGCCGGCCGGCACGTGGCTGGCGCTCCTCGCCGTGCTGTGGGCCGGGTCGGCGGCGTTCGTGGCCCTCGGCATCCTGGTCGGGCTGTCGCTGGACGAGAAGGCGGCCGGTGGCGCCATCGGCATCCTGGGCGTGGTGCTGGCGGCGCTGGGCGGGCTGTGGTGGCCGGTGGAGATGCTGCCCGAGGCGATGCGCGGCCTGGCGTACAGCCTGCCCTCGTACTGGTACGCCGAGCTCGGCCGCGACGTGGTCGCCGGTGGGTGGCCGTCGGCGGTCGCCGTGCTGGCGATCGCCGGGTACACCGCCGCCTTCGGGGCCCTCGCGGTGTCCGTCGCCCGCGCCCGGCCGCTGCACGCGGTCGCGGGCTGAGCCGACCGCTACCGTGCCCGTCGTGGACGCCCCGAGCCGCTGGCAGCGCCTGGGCTGGGCCGTGCCGTGGCTGCTGTTCCAGGCCTTCCCGATCGCGGACCTGGTCAGCACGCCGCGGCCCGTGGCGGTGCAGGTGGTGGCGGCCGTCGCCCTCGTCGCCTTCACCGTCGTCTACCTCGGCGTCTTCGGCGAGGTCTTCGGGAGCCGCCGGGACTGGCCCCGCGTGCAGCTCGTGGTCGTCGCCGTCCTGGGGGTCGGGCTGGCCGTCTGGCTGGGCCCCGCGTGGGCCGGGTTGATGATCTACGTCTCGGCGGCGGCGTCGGTGGCCCTGCCCGCGCGGTGGGTGTGGCCGGCGGTCGTCGGCGCGGCCGCGGTGTGCGCCGGGGTGCTGGCCGCCCACGGCGTCCTCGGCGACGTCTTCATCCTGCCGGTGATCTGCCTGCTCACCGCGTTCGCCCTGCGGGGGATGCGGCAGCTGATGAGCGTCAACGCCGAGCTGGTGGAGGCGCGCGAGGAGCTGGCCCGCAACGCCGTCACCGAGGAGCGGCTGCGGTTCGCCCGCGACCTGCACGACCTGCTCGGGCACAGCCTGTCGCTGATCGCGCTCAAGAGCGAGCTCGCCGGCCGGCTGGCCGAGCGCGACCCGGTGCGCGCCCGCCGGGAGATGGCCGACGTCGAGGCCGCCGCGCGCCGGGCGCTCGCCGAGGTCCGCGACGCGGTCAGCGGCTACCGCCAGGTGAGCCTCGCCCAGGCGCTGGCCGAGGCCCGCTCGGCGCTCTCGGCCGCGGGCATCGCGCTGCGGGCACCGGCTCCGGGCCGACCGCTGCCCGCGCCGGTCGACGCGGTGCTCGGCTGGGTGGTGCGGGAGGCCACCACGAACGTGCTCCGGCACAGCGCCGCCCGGTCGGTCACGGTGAGCCTCGCGGAGACGGACGAGGACGTGGAGCTGAGCGTGACCGACGACGGCCGGGGCGGGGACGCGCCCGCCGGCGCCGGCCTGTGCGGGCTGGCCGAGCGGGTGGCCGCGGTGGGGGGCCGGCTGACGCACGGGCCGGTCGACGGCCGCGGGTTCCGGCTCACCGCCTCGGTGCCGCTCAGCAGCGCGGTCCGCGCCTCGCCCGTGGCGGCGTCGTGATCCGGGTGCTCATCGCCGAGGACCAGACGATGGTCCGCGGGGCGCTGCGCGCGCTCCTGGAGCTCGAGGACGACATCGAGGTGGTGGCGGAGGTGGGCCGGGGCGACGCCGTGACGGCGGCCGCTGTCGAGCACCGCCCCGACGTCGCCCTGCTGGACATCGAGATGCCCGGCGCCGACGGCCTCGCAGCGGCCCAGGAGCTGGCGACGGCGCTGCCCGGGTGCCGGGCGGTCATCCTGACCACGTTCGGGCGGCCGGGGTTCCTGCGCCGCGCCATGGAGGTCGGCGCCGCCGGGTTCCTGGTCAAGGACGCGCCCGTGAGCGAGCTGGCCCAGGGCATCCGGGCGGTGATGGCCGGTGAGCGGGTCATCGACCGCGACCTGGCGGCCGCCGCCCTGGCCATCGGGGCCACGCCGCTGTCGGCGCGGGAGGCCGACGTGCTGCGCGCCGCCGCGGACGGGGCGACCGTCGCGGACATCGCCGGCCGGCTCTTCCTGTCGGAGGGCACCGTGCGCAACTACCTGTCGTCGGCGATCGGGAAGACCGGCGCCCGCACCCGGGTGGAGGCGGCCCGCGTCGCGGAGGAGAAGGGCTGGCTCTAGGTCAGCCGTCGCGCGGCCCGGGCACCGGTGGCTGCGCCGGGAGCGACGCCGTGCTCGGGCCGTCCGGCGTCTGCACGGGGGTGAGCGCGTCGAGGTCGAGCACCCGCACGTGGATGACGGTGCGCTGCTGCAGCGCCGCCCGGAGCGCCCGGTGCAGCCCGTCCTCCAGGTACAGCTCCCCGTGCCACTGCACCGCGTGGGGGAAGAGGTCGCCGTAGAAGGTGGAGTCGTCGGCCAGCAGGGCGTCGAGCGCCAGCTCCCGCTTGGTCGTGGTCAGGGTGTCCAGCCGCACCTGCCGGGGTGGGATCATCGCCCAGTCGCGGGTGGACAGGCCGTGGTCGGGATAGGGGCGCCCGTTGCGCACGCCTTTGAAGATCAGGGGACCGACCTCCGCTCTCCGCCCCCGCCCGGGGCACCGACCGTCACCAGCCTAGCCGTCGGAACGGCGCCGTCCCCCCGCCCGTGCGGCCCCGTCCGGGGGCTCGCCGCGAGCCTGCGAGCGGGGGAGGAGGACGGGCTGCTTCGCGTATGCTGGCCTGGCACTCTGTCCGTGCGAGTGCCAGCCGGGGCGAACCGGGGCCGGCGTCGGTCCCGCCCCCGGGGCGCGGCACGGCGCGTCGACCGGTACGGGGAGGTGTCACCGTGGCGCACGACGAACGGCGCCTGGAGGTGCTCCGGGCCATCGTCCAGGACTTCGTCTCCACCAACGACCCGGTGGGCAGCAAGGCCCTCGCCGAGCGGCACGACCTGGGCGTCTCCCCGGCGACCATCCGCAACGACATGGCGGTGCTGGAGGAGCAGGGGTACATCACCCAGCCGCACACCAGCGCCGGCCGGGTGCCCACCGACAAGGGCTACCGGTTGTTCGTCGACCGGCTCTCGGCGGTGAAGCCGCTGTCGGCCGCCGAGCGCCGGGCGATCGAGCGCTTCCTCGACGGCGCCGTCGACCTGCACGACGTGCTCGGCCGGACGGTGCGGCTGCTCGCGCAGCTGACCCGCCAGGTGGCGGTCGTCCAGTACCCGACGCTGTCGCGCAGCGCCGTCCGGCACCTCGAGGTGGTGCAGGTGGCGGTGGGCCGGCTGCTGCTGGTGCTCATCACCGACACCGGCCGGGTCGAGCAGCGCGTCGTCGACTGCCCGGCCGACGTCGACCCGACCGCGGTGCCCGAGCTGCGTGCCCTGCTCAACTCCGCCTTCGCCGGGGTGAAGCTGGGCGAGGCCGGGGACAAGGTGCCCGGGCTGCTGGAGACCGCGCCGCCGCACCTGCGGGGGCTGGTCGCCGCGGTCAGCGCCACGCTGGTGGAGACCCTCGTCGAGCCCAGCGAGGACCGGCTGGTCATCGGTGGGACGGCCAACCTCGCACGGGGCACCGCCACCGACTTCCCCGGCACGCTCCGGCCCCTGCTGGAGGCCCTCGAGGAACAGGTCGTCGTGCTGCGCCTGATGAGCGAGGTCGACGCCGGCACCGTGCTGGTGCGCATCGGCGAGGAGAACGCCCACGAGGCGTTGAGCGGGGCCTCGCTGGTCACCGTCGGGTACGGCTCGGGTGACCGGGCGCTCGGCGGCCTCGGGGTCGTGGGACCGACCCGCATGGACTACCCAGGAAACATGGCCGCGGTGCGAGCCGTGGCCCGCTACGTCGGCCACCTGCTGGCCGAGAGCTGAGGACGAGACTTTTCGATGGCGACCGACTACTACGGCGTGCTGGGCCTGGCCCAGGGAGCGACCGATCAGGACATCAAGCGCGCCTACCGGCGGCTCGCGCGCGACCTGCACCCGGACGTCAACCCCGATCCGGAGGCCAAGGAGCGCTTCCAGGAGGTCACCCGCGCCTACGAGGCGCTGACCGATCCGGAGAAGCGCCGGATCGTGGACCTGGGCGGTGACCCCTTCGACAGCGGCGCCGGGGGTGCCGGTGGGTTCGCCGGTGCCGGGTTCGGCGGCCTGGGCGACATCATGGACGCCTTCTTCGGCGGCGCGGCCACCCGTGGCCCGCGCAGCCGCACGCGGGCCGGGCGGGACGCGCTGATCCCGGTGGAGCTGGAGCTGGACGAGACCGTCTTCGGCACCACGAAGGACCTCACCGTCGACACCGCCGTGCTCTGCGACACCTGCGCCGGCGCCGGGACCGCCCCCGGCACCCACCCGGCCACCTGCGGCACGTGCTCGGGCCGCGGCGAGGTGCAGAGCGTGCAGCGCGGTTTCCTCGGGCAGGTCGTCTCCAGCCGCATCTGCCCGACCTGCTCGGGCACCGGCCAGGTCATCCCGCAGCCGTGCCCGAAGTGCGCGGGCGACGGCCGGGTGCGTGCCCGCCGCACCCTGTCGGTGAAGGTGCCGCCGGGCGTGGAGGACGGGATGCGCATCCGGCTCACCGGCCAGGGCGAGGTCGGCCCCGGCGGCGGGCCGGCCGGCGACCTGTACGTGGAGGTGCACGAGCGGCCGCACGAGGTGTTCACGCGCGATGGCGAAGACCTGCACTGCCGGGTCACGCTGCCGATGACCTCCGCGGCGCTGGGCACCACGCTGAACCTCAAGACGCTCGACGGCGAGGAGGAGCTCGACATCCGCCCGGGCACCCAGTCGGGCAGCGTGCTCACCCTCCGCGCGCACGGGGCACCGCGGCTGCGTGCCACCGGGCGCGGTGACCTGCTGGTGCACGTCGAGGTGCAGACGCCGACGAAGCTCGACGCCGAGCAGGAGAAGTTGCTGCGCGAGCTGGCCGCCCTCCGGGGGGAGGACCAGCCCGGTGCCAACCGGGAGGCCCAGGGCGGCCTGTTCTCCCGGGTCCGCGACGCCTTCCACGGGCGCTGATCGATGAGCACCGAGGCCCCCGAGCTCGACGGCGTCCCGCTGTTCCTGGTCGACGAGCTGCCCGAGGTCCCGGAGCTGCTCGTCGCCGGGCAGGAGGGGCGGCACGCCGTCGACGTGCTGCGCCTGCAACCGGGCGAGCGGGTGCACGTCGGTGACGGCGCGGGCACCGTCGCCGAGGGCGAGGTCGTCGCCGCCGGCCGCGAGGGTCTGCGCGTCGCCGTGCGGAACCGGTTCGAGGTGCCCGCGCCGGACCCGGAGTTCGTGCTGGTGCAGGCCCTGCCCAAGGGGGACCGGGGCCCGCTGGCCGTCGACCTGGCCACCGAGCTCGGCGTCGACCGGATCGTGCCGTGGCAGGCCGCGCGCTGCGTGACCCGCTGGCGCGACGACCGGGTGGAGAAGGGCCTGGCCAAGTGGCGGGCCGCGGCCCGGGCGGCGAGCAAGCAGTCCCGGCGGCCGCGGCTGCCCGAGGTGACCGCGCCGATGAGCACCCGGGAGGTCGCCGGGGTGCTCGCCGACGCCGACCTCGCCGTCATCCTGCACGAGCAGGCCCGCCGGCCGCTGGCCGAGCTGGCCGTGCCCACCTCGGGCACCGTGGTGATCGTCGTCGGCCCGGAGGGCGGGCTCTCCGACGGCGAGGTCGTCGCGTTCCACGCGGCCGGGGCCGAACCGGTGCGGCTGGGCCCGGAGGTGCTGCGCACCTCCACCGCGGGCGCCGCCGCGCTGGCGGCGTTGTCCGTCACCGCACGCTGGAGGTAGGGCGTTCCCCGCCGCGGGGCCCGGAGGGCTCCCGGCAGGGAACGCGGACGCACCCGTCGCAGCCGGGGAACGGCACCTGGCCGTGGTGCGGCCCGGAGGGTCGCAGTGTCATCGCCTCATCGAACTGCGGCGCGGGCGCGGTCGCTGACCAGGTCGACGAGGAAGGTCAGCAGCACGATCGCCGCCAGCACGGTGGTGACGCCTGCCCAGTCGAAGGCCGACATCCGTGCCGACAGCAGCACCCCGATCCCGCCGGCGCCGAGCAGGCCGACGAGGACGGTGTCGCGGATCGCCACCTCCCAGCGGTAGAGCGACAGCGCGAGCACCGGGCCGGCGAGCGCCGGGGCGGAGCCGTAGAGCCACCGGCCGACCGGAGAGGCCCCCATGGCGCGCAGCGCCTCGGCCGGGCGCCGGTCGGTTTCCTCGACCGCCTCGCCGACCAGCCGGCCGAGCACGCCCAGGGTGTAGACCCCGAGGGCCAGCGCTCCCGGCAGGACGCCGGGCAGCAGGACGAACAACGCGACCAGCGCCCACACCGGTGGCGGGACGGCGCGCAGCAGGAGCAGGGCCAGCCGGGTGAGCACCCCGGCGGTGCGTCGCACCGGCCCGGCCGGGCCGGGCGGGCGCGCGGCGAGGGCGGCCAGCGCCACCGCGCCGGCGGCGGCGAACGCGATCGCCAGGACCGACATGCGCAGGGCCTCCAGAGCGGTGGACCAGACGTCGCCGAGCAGATCGCCGTCCAGGGCGGGTGGCCACGCGGCTGAGGCTAGGTAGGCCAGCTGCTCGCGGGTGCGTGCGGAGACCAGCGCGGCGGGGGAGAGCGCCAGGTACCAGGCCGCCCATGCGACCGCGGCGACGACGGCGAGCACCGCGCCGGTCAGCAGCGGGTCACGCCGGGACCCCGTGCCCGTGCGCCGGGGTGCCGCGACCCGGCGGCGCACGGCCCGGCCGCCGACGTCGGCCAGCAGGCACAGCAGCGCGAGCGCGTAGACCGTCGTCCACACCTGCGCCCAGCGCAGCGAGGTGAAGGAGAGCGCCAGCTGGTAACCGAGCCCGCCGGCCCCGATCAGCCCCAGGACGACGGCCGACCGGACCGCGCACTCCAGCCGGTAGAAGGAGTACGAGAGCAGCCCGCCGGCGGCCGCGGGCAGCAGCCCGTACAGCGCCGCCGTCCCCCGCCCGGCGCCTGCCGCGAGGAGGGCGTCGTAGCTGCCCCGGGGCACCTCGTCCAGCAGGTCGGCGAAGACCTTGGCGGTGATCGCGCCGTACGGGACGGCGATCGCCAGCACGCCCACCCACGGGTCGAGCCCGAGCACGTTGACCAGCAGCAGGCCCCACACCGCCTCCTGCAGCCCCCGGGGCAGCGCCAGCACCCCGCGGGTCAGCAGCCAGCCGGTGCGCCGTCCTCCCCAGGCAGTCCGGGAGACCGGGACCGCGGCCAGCGCGCCGAGCAGCACGGCCAGCCCGGCGCCGAGCACGGCGTAGGCGACGGTGACCAGGGTGGAGCCCGCGACGACGCGGAGAAACTCGCCGCCCAGCTCCGGGCGCAGCGCGGCGGAGAGGAAGCGGCCGACCTGGGCGGTGCCGGCCGGGTTGAGCACCGACCCGGAGAACAGCCCGTTGCCGGCCAGCGCCCAGCCGAGCAGGCTGAGCCCGGCCAGCCCCCAGACCCACCGCCGCCGGTCCCGGCGCAGCCGGAGCTCGGGAGGTGCCGCCCGGTCGAGGACGGTCGTCACCGGGTGACCCCGTAGAACCGCTCCAGCTCCGCCACCGTCAGGCCGCGGGCGGGGGCGTCCAGGACGATCCGGCCGGCGGCGAGGCCGACGACCCGGTCGCAGTGGCGCAGCGCCAGGGCCGGGTCGTGCAGGCAGGCCAGCAGCGCGCCACCCCGCTCGGTCGCGAGGTCGCCGAGCAGGCCGAGGGCGAGGTCGGCCAGCGCCGGGTCGAGGGCCGACGCCGGCTCGTCGGCGAGCACGAGCTCCGGCTGCTGGACGAGCAGGCGGGCCAGCGCCACCCGCTGCCGCTGCCCTCCCGACAGCCGGTCGGTGCGCTCGTACATCCGGTCGGCGAGGCCCACCCGGTCCAGGGCCTGCCGCACCGTCGACGGGTCCTGCGGCCGCAGCAGCGACCACGCCGCCCGGGCGGCCGGCCACCGCCCCAGCCGCCCGGCGTTGACGTTGTGCACCACCCGCAGGGCACCGGTCAGCTCCAGGTGCTGGTGGACGGTGCCGGTGCGGGCCCTCAGCCGGCGCAGGTCCCGGCCGCGCAGCGCCGTCGGGTCCTCGCCGAGGACCCGCACCTGCCCCGCGGTCGGGGTGACCGCGCCGTTGAGCACGTTCAGCAGCGTCGACTTGCCCGCTCCCGAGGCGCCGACGACGGCGACCCGCTCGCCGGCGGCCACCGCGAGGTCCACCCCGGCGAGGGCAGGCGTGCCGCCGAAGCGGACCTCGATACCGGTGAGCCGCGCGATCTCGGTCAGTTGACCAGCCCCAGGTCCCGGCCGATCTGCTCGATCTGGTCGTAGTTCGCCGCCTCGGTGGGGAGGAACGCCCCCGCGCCGAACAGCCCGAGCACCTCGGCGTCCTGCGGATCCTGCGCGGACAGGCCGGTGAAGTACCCGGTCAGCCGGTCGGGCAGGTCGTCGCCGAACCGTTCGACGGCGCCGGGGCCGAGCAGCCAGTGGTAGTCGTGGTAGGCGGGGGTCCGTGCGTAGCGGACGACCGCCGGGTCGATCTCCCCGGCGGCCGCGCGGGACTCGTAGACCTGCTCGTTCAGCACGCCGGCCTGGTAGCTGCCGGAGGCGACGAGGGACAGCGTCGCGTCGTGCGAGCCGGAGAACCCCGGGCCGCCCGGGAACCCCTCCGGGTCGACGCCGGCCTCGCGCAGGAAGTAGGCGGGCATGAGCCGGCCCGACGTCGAGGTCTCGCTGCCGTAGGTGAAGCGCAGGTCGCCGAGCGGGGTGAGGTCCTCGGACGGGGACAGGCCGGTGCTCGCGTTCACCACGAAGACGGAGTGGAACTCCTCGTCGATGTCGCGCTGCGCGATCGGGACGGCGCCGGGGGTCTGCAGCCGCGCCTGGACGCCGGTGAGACCGCCGAACCAGACCAGGTCCAGGTCGCCGGTGCGGAACAGCGAGACCGCGGCGGCGTAGTCGGTGACGGGCCGGTACTCGACGTCGACGTCGAGCGCCCGGGCCATGGAGTCGGCCACGGTGCCGTGGAGCCGCTGCAGGACCTCGGGGTCCTGGTCGGGGATGGCGCCGATGCGCAGCGGCCCCGGGGAGGACGGTGCGGGGTCCGAGGTGCGGCCGCAGCCGGCGAGCGCGGCGGCGAGGGCGGCGCCGGTGCCGGCCAGCAGGGCGCGGCGGGAGAGGTGGGGGAGGAGAGCGGGACCGGGAACGGGGCCACCCGACCGGGCGGCGCGAGCGGGACGCACTACGTCCTCGCCCGGGGAACGGGCACGGGCACGGGGAACCTCCGTGGTCGGTGGTGGGGGGCGTCCCATCCTCTACCCCGCGTGCCGGGAGCGGCGCGCCGCGCCTCCGACGCGCGTCCCCGGGGACCGGGTCGGTCACGTACTGGTCACGCTTGCCACGCCCCTACGCGAAGCCCGGCCGCGGCTGCCTACTGTGACGGCCGTAACCCGGCCGACCGACCTCGGTCGGCCCACGATGCCGGGGTGACACGGGCAGGGCCCGTCCGACCCGGGGAACGCGCGGCCGCCTCGGCGGTGCGCGGTCGTCGTGCTCGACAAGGGAGAGACATGCGCACCAAGCTCCACACCGTCGCCGCGGCCGGCGCCGCGGCCCTCCTCCTCGCCTCCTGCGGCTCCGGTGAGTCCGACGGCGGGGGAACCGCTGCCTCCGGAGAGCTGACCGGCGAGGGCAGCGGCGAGTCCTGCACCATCGAGGGCGAGGTGCCCCTCGGCGCGGTGCTCAGCCTCACCGGCGCCGCGGCCAGCTACGGCGAGTCGCAGCAGCGCGGCCTGCAACTGGCCGCCGCGGAGCTCGCCGAGCAGGGCGGCGTCACCTACGACCTCACGATCGAGGACGACCAGACCGACCCGCGCCAGGCCATCACGCTGTTCGACGAGTTCGTCTCCGACGGCGTGAGCCTGATCATCGGCCCCACGCTGTCGAACGCCGCCGTCCAGGCCGACCCGATCGCCCAGGACGCAGGCGTCCCCGTGCTGGGGATCTCCAACACCGCCGAGGGCGTCACCGAGATCGGCGACTACATCTTCCGCGCCTCGCTCACCGAGCAGGCGGTGATCCCGCAGACGATCGCCCAGGCGACCGAGCAGTTCGGGCTCCAGGACGTCGTGGTCATGTACAGCAACGACGACGCCTTCACCGAGTCCGGCTACGAGGCGTTCGCCGCCGCGCTGGAGGAGGAGGGCGTGAACATCAGCGAGACGATCACCTTCTCCAAGTCCGACACCGATTTCCGCGCCCTGCTCACCCAGGCCCGGGAGAACGACCCCGACGCGCTGGTCGTCTCCGCCCTGATCGAGGCAGCGGTGCCGCTGGTGACCCAGGCCCGTGAGCTCGGCATCGACGTGCCGATCATCGGCGGCAACGGGTTCAACAACCCGCGGCTCATGGCCGACGCGGGCGAGGCGGCCGAGGGCGTCGTCGTCGGCGCCGCCTGGAACTCCGCGTCCGACAACCCGGAGAACCAGGCATTCCTCGAGGCCTACGAGGCCGAGTACGACGCCCAGCCCGACCAGTTCGCGGCGCAGGCCTACGCCGGGCTGAAGCTGGTCGACCAGGCCGTGCGCGCCAACTGCTCCGGCGAGCGCGACAGCATCCAGGAAGCGCTCGGCGAGATCGAGGACGTGCCCACCGTCCTCGGCGAGTTCTCCATCGACGAGAACCGGGACGCCGACCACCCGGCCGTCGTGCAGGTCGTCGAGAACGGCCAGTTCGCCGTCCTGGAGTGATCTGCTCCGCGGCGCCGGCCCCCTGATCGGCCGGCACCGCGCTGCGACCCCGCCGGGGCCCGGTCCTCGGACCGGGCCCCGGCAGGCGTGTCGGCTACCGTGCCCGGGCACCCACGACGAGAACAGGCACCTCTGTGCAGCAGCTCCTGAACGGCATCTTCATCGGCTCCATCTACGCGTTGTTCGCCATCGGGTTCACGCTGGTCTTCGGCATCCTCGACCGGCTGAACCTCGCGCACCCCGCGGTCTTCGCGGCCTCCGCCTTCGTCGGCATCGAGCTGGTCGAGCGGGGCGGGCTGTCCCTCTGGGCCGCGCTGCCGATCGTCTTCGTCTTCGGCGCCGTCCTGGGGCTGGTGATCGAGCGGGTGGCGTTCCGGCCGCTCAAGGGCCGCGCCGACGCCCACTTCGCCGGGCTGATCTCCTCGATCGCGCTCGCCGGCATGCTGATCGCGCTGCTGCAGTGGCGCTACGGCCCGGACACCCGCCGATTCCCCCCGGGCTCGTTCCCCGACACCCGGTTCGAGGTGTTCGGCGCCCAGGTGACCCTCGTGCAGGTGGTCATCCTCGCGGTCTCCCTCGCCCTGATGGTGGCGCTGACCTACATGGTCACCCGCACCCGGCTGGGCCGGGGGATGCGCGCGGTCGCCGAGAACCCGACGGCGGCGCGGGTGCTCGGCGTGAACGTAGACCGGGTCACCGCGGTCACCTTCGCGATCTCCTCGGCGCTCGGCGCGGTCGCCGGCGTGCTGTTCGCGATCAACGTGAACACCGCCCAGCTGGGCATGGGCGCGGCCATCGAGCTCAAGGGGCTGGCAGTCATCATCGTCGGCGGCATGGGCTCGCTGCCCGGCGCCCTCATCGGCGGGCTGCTGCTGGGCCTGGCCGAGGTGTTCGCCGTCCAGTACATCGGCTCGTCGTGGGTGAACGTCATCGCCTTCGGCCTGCTGTTCGTGATCCTGCTGCTGCGCCCGCAGGGGCTGCTCGGCGCGCGGAAGGTCCGGGAGGTCTGATGCTGGGCCAGTACGCCACCACGCTCACCTTCATCGCCCTCGGGGCGATCTTCGCCTACTCCTTCTACGCCGTCCTGATCGCCGGGCAGCTGAGCCTCGGCCAGGCGGGCTTCGCCTCCCTCGCGGCGTTCTCCGGTGCCTACCTGTCACCCGCCGGCGCCGACGTCGGCGAGGTCCCCGCGCTGCTGATCGCCGTGGCGATCGGCATGTCCGTCGGCGCGCTCGGCGCCGTCGTCCTGGGCCTGCCGACCATGCACCTGCGCGGGGTCTTCCTGGCGATCGCCACCCTCGGGTTCGCCGAGGCCGTGCGCGTGGTCCTGCTCAACCAGGAGTGGACCGGCGGCGCGCAGGGCCTGGGGGTCCCCCGGGTCCTGACCGTCGGTATGGCCTGGACCGCGCTCGCGCTGGTCGCGTACTGGTTCTGGCGGATGGGGCGCTCGCGCTACGGCCGCGCGCTGGAGGCCATCCGGGAGGACGAGCTGGCCGCCCGCTCCATGGGCATCGACGTGGGGCGCCACCGGCTCGCGGCGTTCGTCACCGCGGGCGCGGTCGCCGGGTTGTACGGCGTCCTCTACGCCTACTACGTCCGGCTCATCGCCCCCAACGACTTCGACTTCACGGCGGCCGTGGAGGGACTGGTCACCGCGGTGGTCGGGGGATCCACGATGTTCCTCGGGCCGCTGCTGGGCAGCGGGTTCCAGACGATCGTCCCCGAGCTCCAGCGGGCGGTCGGCGTGGAGGCCGGCTGGATCCGGCCGTTCCTCGCCAGCCTGCTCCTGCTGGTCGTCATCCTCTTCCTGCCCGGTGGCCTGGCCAGCCTGATCCCGCGCCGGACCCGGATGCCCTCCGGCGGGGTCGACGACGACGCCACCGGTCTCGCCGCCCGTCGCCACCCGACGGCCGGGGAGCCGGTGGTCACCCTCGCCGGCCTGGGCAAGGAGTACGGCGGGGTGCACGCCGTCCGGGGCGTGGACCTGGAGATCCGGGCCGGCGAGGTCGTCGGCCTGATCGGCCCCAACGGAGCCGGCAAGACGACGCTGGTGAACATGATCAGCGGGCTGGTCCCACCCAGCTCCGGCAGTGCGACGGTGCTCGGGACGACGATCGGCGCCACGCCGGTGCACCGGATCGCGGCGGCGGGCGTGAGCCGCACGTTCCAGCACTCGAAGCTGTTCAACCGGCTGTCGGCGCTGGAGAACGTGCTGGTCGGGGCGCACCTGGTCAGCCGGCCGACCTTCCTGCGGCGGCTGCTCTGGTTGCCGTCGGCGCGGCGGGACGAGCGGGCCGCGCTGCGCCAGGCGGCCCGCTGCCTGGAGCGCGTCGGGCTCACCGAGCTCGCCGCCAGCCGGGCGGAGGCGCTCTCCTACGGCGACCAGCGCAGGCTCGAGATCGCCCGTGCGCTCGCCTCCGATCCCTCCCTGCTGATCCTCGACGAGCCGGCCGCGGGGATGAACCGCGTCGAGGCGGAGCGGCTGTCCGAGCTGATCCGGTCGCTGGCGCGGGACGGGCTGACCATCCTGTTCATCGAGCACAACGTCGGCATGGTCCTGAAGACCTGCACCCGGGTCGTGGTCCTCAACTTCGGCGAGGTGATCGCCAGCGGCGCGCCGGACCAGGTCGCGGCCGACCCGGTGGTCATCGAGGCATACCTGGGCTCGGCCGGGGACGACGACGGTGGTGGCTCGATCGCCGATGGCACCCAGGTGGACCCGACCGCGGCCGGCGACGACGCCGTGCCACCGGACGCCGTCGCCAACGTGCGACCAGGCGCCGCCGGCACCCTGGACACGCCCGACACCACCCCGGGGGATGCGAGATGAGCGATCCGATCCTCACCGTCGAGGACCTGCGGGTGACCTACGGACGGGTCGAGGCCGTCCGGGGTGTCAGCTTCCGAGCCGAGCGGGGCTCGCTGGTGACCCTCGTCGGGGCGAACGGGGCGGGCAAGTCCTCGGTCATCAACGCCGTCTCCGGCATGCTGCGGCCGGCAGGTGGGCGGATCACGTTCGAGGGCCAGGACATCACCCGCACCCCGGCGCACAAGCTGGTGGGGCGGGGCCTCGTGCAGGTGCCCGAGGGCCGGCAGATCCTCGCCACGCTCACCATCGAGGAGAACCTCCAGATGGGCACGTGGCACTCCGGGACCAGCGGCGCGCGCTCCGTCGACGCGATGTACGACCGGTTCCCGGTGCTGGCCGAGCGCCGGGCGCTGCCGGCCGGAGCGCTCTCCGGCGGCGAGCAGCAGATGCTCGCCATCGCCCGTGCCCTGGTGGCCGGGCCGACGGTCATGCTCATGGACGAGCCGTCGATGGGGCTGGCGCCCAAGATCGTCGACGAGGTCTTCCGCGTCATCGAGGAGATCCGCGCCTCGGGCACCACGGTGGTGCTGGTGGAGCAGAACGCCCGCCGGGCGCTGCGCGCCGCCGACCACGGGTACGTGCTCCAGAGCGGGGAGGTGGTGCACTCGGGGCCGGCCGACGAGCTGCTCGCCGACGAGCGGATCGTGCAGGCGTACCTCGGGGTCGAGAGCGGCGGCTGACGGCCGACGCGCTGGAACGGCCCCCGTGCCGGGTCCCGCCGCGAGCGCAGCGAGTGGTGGGGAGCAGGTGACGTCCTGGAACGGCCCCCGTGCCGGGTCCCGCCGCGAGCGCAGCGAGTGGTGGGGAGCAGGTGACGTCCTGGAACGGCCCCCGTGCCGGGTCCCGCCGCGAGCGCAGCGAGTGGTGGGGAGCACGGGGGTCCTCCTAGGGTCGGGGCGTGACCGACTGCCTGTTCTGCCGCATGGTCGCCGGCGAGATCCCCGCCGACGTCGTCCACGAGACCGACCGGGTGCTCGCCTTCCGCGACATCAACCCGCAGGCCCCGACCCACGTGCTCGTCATCCCCAAGGAGCACCACGCGACCGTCGGTGCTCTGGTGGCGGCCGACCCGGCCCTGCTCGGCGAGGTGGTCGCCGGGGCGCACGCGGTGGCCACCCGGGAGGGCCTGGTGACCGACGGCGGTGCCGCACCCGGCTACCGCCTCGTCACCAACACCGGTCCGCAGGCCGGGCAGAGCGTCCACCACGTCCACCTGCACGTCCTGGGTGGCCGCGACCTCGGCTGGCCGCCCGGCTGAGCAGCCGCCCTCCCGGACGGCCGTCGCTGCGGCCCGCGGGGTGGGCTGAGAGGGTGAGGGCATGGCCGATCCCACCGCACCCCTCTGCGTCGAGCGCGACGGTGACGTCGCCGTCGTCGTCCTGGACAACCCGCCGCTGAACCTGTTCGACGCCGCGACCTTCGACGCGATGGAGACGGTGGCGGGCGAGCTGGTCGCGCTGACCGATCCGTCCCGGGCCGACCGGGCCCGTGCGGTGCTGGTCGAGGCGCGCGGCAAGGTCGTCTCGGGCGGGGTGGACGTCACCTATTTCCGCGACATCGCCGAGGGGCCGGAGCCGGCGGAGCGCGGCGGTGAGCTGTGGGCCCGGCTGCTGCGCGTGGCCAACGCCTTCGAGGACCTCCCGGTGCCCACCGTCTTCGCCGCCCACGGGCTCTGCCTGACCGCGGCCTTCGAGCTGGCGCTCTCCTGCGACATCCTGCTGGCGGCGGAGAAGGCGTCGTTCGGGCTCGTGGAGATCGTCGTCGGGCTCACCCCGTCGATGGGCGGCCCGCAGCGGCTGGCCGAGCGGGCGGGGCCGGCCCGGGCCAAGGAGCTGATCTACACGGGGGAGCGCTACCCGGCCGCCGTCCTGGAGCGCTGGAACGTCGTCAACCGGGTGCTGCCCGACGAGGGCTTCGCCGAGGCGGCGCGGGAGTACGCCCGCCGCGTCGCGGCCGGCCCCACCGTGGCGCACGCGGCGACCAAGCGGCTGGCCACCGTCGCCGTCCGCGAGGGCGCCCGCGCCGCCGACGCCCTGGTGCCGGAGATCTCCGGTCCGCTCTTCGCCACCGAGGACCTCCGCGGCGCCGTCGCCTCGTTCCTCACCGAGGGCCCGGGCAAGGCGACCTACCGGGGGCGCTGACCCCTTCGGGCGAGCCGGGGTTCGGGGGTCCGGGCGCGGGTAGAGTCGAACGGTCACCAGTGCGGGTCCCCCCCGCACTTCGCCGTCGCAGGAAGGCAGGGTCGAGGGTTCTTGCCCGACACCTCCCCGAACGTCCCCGTGCCAGGTGCTCCCACGTCGCGTGAGGCCTCGGCGCAGGCCGCCACGGCGGACGGCACGCTCGTCGCTCCGTCCGCCGCGCCCGCCGGTACGCCGGCAGGCGCCGTCCCCCCGCCCGTGCGGGCCACCATCGCCGTGCCCGACGGCGTGTCCATGGTCTCCCTGCTCGGCTCGGGCGACGAGCTGCTCCGGCTCGTGGAGGCAGAGCTCGCCGCCGACGTGCACGTGCGCGGCAACGAGATCGCCGTCACCGGGCAGCCGGCCGACAACGCCTTCGCCGTCCGGGTCTTCGACGAGCTGATCGCCCTGCTCGGCACCGGCCAGGTGCTCCGGCCCGACTCGGTGCGCCGGGTCATCGGCATGCTCAAGGCCGGCGGCGCCGAGCGCCCCGCCGACGTGCTGAGCTTGGACATCATCAGCCGGCGCGGCCGCACCATCCGGCCGAAGACGCTGAACCAGAAGCGCTACGTCGACGCGATCGACGAGCACACGATCGTCTTCGGCATCGGCCCGGCGGGTACCGGCAAGACCTACCTGGCGATGGCCAAGGCGGTGCAGGCCCTCACGACCAAGCAGGTCAACCGGATCATCCTGACCCGCCCCGCCGTCGAGGCGGGTGAGCGGCTGGGCTACCTGCCCGGCACGCTCTCGGAGAAGATCGACCCCTACCTGCGGCCGCTGTACGACGCGCTGCACGACATGGTCGACCCGGAGTCGATCCCGCGGCTGATGCAGGCGGGCACGATCGAGGTCGCCCCGCTGGCCTACATGCGTGGCCGGACGCTGAACGACGCGTTCGTCATCCTCGACGAGGCGCAGAACACCACCGCCGAGCAGATGAAGATGTTCCTCACCCGGCTCGGCTTCGGTTCCAAGATCGTCGTCACCGGTGACGTCACGCAGGTCGACCTGCCCGGTGGTGCGCAGAGCGGGCTGAAGATCGTCCGCGAGATCCTCGACGGCATCGAGGACGTGCACTTCGCCAACCTGAGCAGCTCCGACGTCGTCCGCCACCGGCTGGTCGGCAACATCGTCGACGCGTACGAGCGCTGGGACGCGACCCGTCAGTCACCCACCAGCCGATCGGCCGCCGGCGCGCCACCGGTCCGCACCTCCCGACCGCGCCGGCAGGGGAGCTGACCGCCGTGCCCGTCGAGGTGTCCAACGAGTCCGAGATCGCCGTGGACGAGGCCGAGCTGGCCGGTGTCTGCCGCTTCGTGCTCGGCGAGATGAAGATCAACCAGATGGCCGAGCTCTCGGTGCTCTGCGTCGACCCCGACTACATGAGCAGCCTGCACGAGCGGTGGATGGGCGAGAAGGGCCCCACCGACGTGCTGGCCTTCCCGATGGACGAGTTCGACGGCGGCCGGCCCGACGACCCCGAGCCGGGGCCCGCGCTGCTCGGCGACATCGTGCTGTGCCCCGCGGTCGCCGTCCGGCAGGCCCGGGCCGCCGGGCACTCGATGGACGACGAGCTGGTGCTGCTGGCCACCCACGGCGTTCTCCACCTGTTGGGCTACGACCACATGGAGCCCGACGAGGAGAAGGAGATGTTCGGCCTCCAGACGAAGCTCATCGACGCCTGGCGGGCGGCCCCCCGTGAGCCGGTGACGGGCGCGCCGACGGGTCAGGAGACCGGTTCCCGATGAGTACCGGCGCGATCACCACCCTGGTGATCGCCATCTGCCTGGTTCCGCTCGCCGGCCTGTTCGGCGCGATGGAGGCGGCTCTCCAGCGGGTCTCCAAGGCCCGCGTCGAGGAGCTGCGCCGGGACGGGGTGAAGCGCGCGGCGGCGCTGGAGGAGATCGTCGCCGAGCGGGCGCGGCACGTCTCGCTGCTCCTGCTGCTGCGGATCGTCTGCGAGATGGTCTCCGCGGTCATCGTGGCGCTGCTCTTCTTCGACCTGTGGGACAGCACGCTGCAGGCGGTCCTGGCCGCCGCAGGGGTCATGACGGTGGTCAGCTACGTGCTCGTCGGCGTCGGGCCGCGCACCCTCGGCCGCCAGCACGCCTACGGGACGGCGCTGGCCTCCGCCGGGGTCGTCCGGCTGCTGGGCCGGGTGCTCGGGCCCGTGGCGAGCCTGCTGATCCTGGTCGGCAACGCGATCACCCCCGGGCGCGGCTTCCGGGACGGCCCGTTCTCCTCGGAGGTCGAGCTGCGCGAGCTGGTCGACATGGCCGAGGAGCGCGGCGTCGTCGAGTCCGGCGAGCGGAACATGATCCACTCGGTGTTCGAGCTGGGTGACACGATCGCCCGCGAGGTCATGGTCCCGCGCACCGACGTCGTCTGGATAGAGCGCACCAAGACGGTGCGCCAGGCGCTGGCGCTGGCGCTGCGCAGCGGCTTCAGCCGGATCCCGGTGATCGGCGAGAACGTCGACGACGTGGTCGGCGTGGTCTACCTCAAGGATCTGGTCCGCCGGTCGCAGAACCTGCCGGACCGCAGCGGGCCCAAGGTCGAGGAACTGATGCGCCCGCCGACGTTCGTGCCGGAGTCCAAGCCGGTCGACGAGCTGCTGCGGGACATGCAGGCGCAGCGAATCCACATCGCGATCGTGGTCGACGAGTACGGCGGGTTCGCCGGCCTGGTCACCATCGAGGACATCCTGGAGGAGATCGTCGGGGAGATCGCCGACGAGCACGACGCCTTCCAGCGGCCGGAGATCGAGCAGCTGGAGGACGGCTCGGCGCGGGTCACCGCCCGGCTGCCGGTGCAGGACCTCGCCCAGGTGTTCCCCGGGGTGGAGCTGCCCGAGGACGACGACGTGGAGACCGTCGGCGGGCTGCTCGCCCGCGAGCTGGGGCGGGTGCCGATCGAGGGGGCGGCGGCCGAGGTCGGGGGACTGCGGCTGGTCGCCGAGAGCACCGGTGGGCGGCGCAACCGCATCGACACCCTGCTGGTCTGCCGGCTGCCCGAGCCGTCGGAGGACGGCGAGGAGGCCGCCGACGAGCAGCAGCCCTCGGGTGCCACCCGGGCGGAGCAGCCGGCGGGCGTGGTGGAAGGCTGAAGAAGGACCCTCCCACCCCCCACTGCTCGCAGGCTCGCACCGGGCGCCTGTGAGAGGGCCGGACCGACCGGTAGGAGACTGATTCGGTGGCTGATCTGCACCCCGAGGACGCGAAGCTCGTCACGCTCGCCCGGTCGGCGCGGGCGCGCGCCGGTGCGACCGAGGGCGCCGCGGTGCGCGACACCGACGGCCGAACCTACGTCGCGGCGAGCGTGGCGCTGCCCTCGCTGACCCTCACCGCGCTCCAGGCCGCCGTCGCGGCCGCCGTCTCCAGCGGGGTCGAGGGGCTGGAGGCCGCCGTCGTCGTCTCCGCGGCCGAGGCCGTGGAGCCGGCCGGGCTGGCCGCCGTCCGCGACCTCACCGCCGGTGCCCCCGTGCACCTGGCCGGCCCGGACGGCGTCCTGCGCAGCTCGGTCTAGCGGGTCAGCGGGACCCCGAGCGCGTCGGCGAACGCCGCCGGGTCGCGCACCCACAGGGTGAGCGCCTGCTCGCCGTCGTCGCCCAGGTACCGGACGGCGACCCGGCTGCGCCCCGGCCACCACCCGCCGCGCTTCTCCGGCCGGGGCCAGTCCGACGGGGCGGGGCCGACGCGTACCTCCTGCACCAGCGCGGACGGGACGACGGCTTCCGGATCGGTGCGGCTCCCGGCCACGTCGAACGACAGCCCGTGGTCGGAGACGGTCACCCGGCGGGTGTTCAGCAGGTACACCGCCAGGCCGGCGAGGAGCGCCAGCGGCAGCTCCTCGCGGACGGCCGGCCAGCCGCCGACCCAGCCGAACAGGCCGAGCCACAGGACGACGACGAGCACGGCGGCGCCGGCCGCGAACGGACCTCCGGGCCGGTACTGCCAGTAGCGCAGCGGCGCGGGGACGACGGTCGCCGAGCGCTTCGGGCCCCAGCCGGCCACGAACCGGTGGCCGCGCACCTGCTCGACGTGCAGCCGCCGGGCGCGGTCCGCCGCCGCCCGGGGTGGGCGCGACCGGTTCCGCTGACGTCCTGGCACGCCCCCGATCATCCCAGCCGGCCGATCGCCGGCGTCCGCGGTGTGCCGGCCGGACGCTGGCAGGTTCCTTGCGCACGCAGTCGTTCCCGCCGCTTCCGCCGCGGGCGGGGAGCGCCGAGGGTCGACGGTGTGGCGACGCTGCTCTTCCTGCTCCTCCTGGTGCTCGTCCTGCGGTCGCTGGGGCGGCCGGCGGGCGGGGACCGCCGGGAGCCGGCGGACTCCTGGTCCGCGGCGGGCCGGCGGCTGGCCGGGGACGTCCTGGCGGGCGTGCGCGTCCTCGGCCGGCTCGACGCCGCCCGCCGTGACCGGATCGGCCGCCCCTGGTCCTGACGGGGCATCCGGGGATCGCGGCGCCGCGCGTCGGACTCCGCCGCGCGGCGTTGTCGGTCGCCGGTGGGAGACTTGCCCGCGTGACCGACCCTGACCAGCCGTACCGCAGTGGCTTCGTCGCGCTGGTCGGGCGTCCCAACGCCGGCAAGACCACGCTGACCAACGCGATGGTCGGCGAGAAGGTCGGCATCGTCAGCAACCGCCCGCAGACCACCCGGCACGCCATCCGCGGCGTCGTCCACCGGCCCGGCGGCCAGGTCGTGCTGGTCGACACCCCGGGCCTGCACAAGCCCAAGAGCCTGCTCGGCCGCCGGCTCAACGACGTCGTCCGCGACACCCTCTCCGACGTCGACGTGGTCGTCTTCTGCGTCCCGGCCGACCAGCCCGTCGGCACCGGGGACCGGTTCATCGCCCGCCAGCTGCAGGAGGTGAAGGCCCCGATCGTGCTCGTGGTGACGAAGACCGACGCCACGGGCAAGAAGCAGGTCGCCGAGCAGCTCATGGCGGCCAGCCAGCTGGTCGAGGCCGCCGAGGTGGTGCCCGTGAGCGCGGTGAAGGGCGAACAGGTCGAGCTCCTGGAGGACCTGCTGATCGGCCTGCTGCCCGAGGGGCCGCCGCTGTACCCGGAGGAGCAGACCACCGACGAGGACACCGAGCGCCAGCTGGCCGAGCTGGTCCGGGAAGCCGCGCTGGAGAAGGTGTTCCAGGAGGTGCCGCACTCCCTGGCGGTGACGATCGAGGAGCTGCACCGCCGCCCCGACCCGAAGTCCCCCGGGCGCGAGCTGGTCGAGGTGCACGCGCTGTTGCACTGCGAGCGGCCCAGCCAGAAGCCCATGCTGCTGGGCAAGGGTGGCTCGATCATCAAGGCGATAGGCACCGAGGCCCGCCAGGGCATGGAGACGCTGCTGGACGCCCGCGTGCACCTGGAGCTGCACGTCACCGTCCTCGGGGAGTGGCAGGACGACCCGAAGAAGCTCAACCGGCTGGGGTACTGAGCATGAGCGCGCACACCCCGAAGGCGCTCTACCGGGACGAGGGCATCGTCCTGCGCACCCAGAAGCTGGGTGAGGCCGACCGGATCGTCACCGTGCTCACCCGCCGGCACGGCAAGGTGCGGGCGGTGGCCAAGGGCGTGCGCCGCACCAAGAGCAAGTTCGGGGCCCGCCTCGAGCCGTTCACCCACGTCGACCTGCAGCTCTACACCGGCCGCAACCTCGACATCGTCAGCCAGGCCGAGTCGATCCGGTCCTACGGCCAGGAGGTCGTGGCCGACTACCCGGCCTACACCGCCGGCACCGCCGTCCTGGAGACGGCCGACCGGCTCACCGCGGAGGAGAAGGAGCCCTCGCTGCGGCTGTTCCTGCTGGTGGTGGGCGCGCTGCGGGCGCTGGGGGAGCGGGCGCACCCCGCGCCGCTGGTGCTCGACGCGTTCCTGCTGCGGGCGATGTCGGTGGCCGGGTGGGAGCCCGCGCTCGCGGAGTGCGCCCGCTGCGGCGAGGCCGGACCGCACCGGCACTTCTCGGTGCCCGCCGGCGGCACCGTCTGCCCGGCCTGCCGACCCACCGGCTCGGCGATGCCCAGCCCGGTCACCGTCGAGCTGCTCGACGCGCTGCTCACCGGCGACTGGACCCGGGCCGAGGCCAGCCAGGGCATCAACCGGCGGGAGGGCAGCGGGCTGGTCGCCGCGCTGCTGCAGTGGCACCTGGAGCGCGGGCTGCGCTCGCTGCCGTTGGTGGACCGGACCGAGTCGGCGACCCGCCGGGAGATGAGCCTGCTGCATGAGGCGTGAGGTGAAGGCGCCGAATCCGCACCCGTCCGGCGCGCGCCCGCCGCAGCTGCCGAAGGACAAGGTCCCGCGGCACATCGCACTCGTCATGGACGGCAACGGCCGGTGGGCCAAGCAGCGCGGGCTGCCCCGCACCGCCGGGCACGAGGCGGGGGAGTCCTCGCTCTTCGACTGCGTGGAGGGCGCGATCGAGCTGGGGGTGAAGGCGATCAGCGCCTACGCCTTCTCCACCGAGAACTGGCGGCGCAGCCCCGAGGAGGTCCGCTTCCTCATGGGCTTCAACCGCGACGTGATCCGCCGGCGCCGCGACGAGATGCACGAGCTCGGGGTGCGGGTGCG
Organism: Blastococcus sp. SYSU DS0552; assembly: GCF_054050815.1. NCBI lineage: Bacteria > Bacillati > Actinomycetota > Actinomycetes > Geodermatophilales > Geodermatophilaceae > Blastococcus > Blastococcus sp. SYSU DS0552. The sequence goes on along the minus strand of NZ_JBJHAB010000024.1, from coordinate 25,373 downwards.
CTGGGCGGGGCGGCGTCCGCGGCTGTGGCGCAGCGTCATCAAGGAGCTCGAGATCGCCGAGGAGCTCACGAAGGACAACGACGTCCTGACCCTGACCATGTGCGTCAACTACGGCGGCCGCGCCGAGATCGCCGACGCCGCCGCGGCGATCGGCCGCGAGGTCGCGGCCGGGCGGCTCAACCCCGACAAGATCGACGAGTCCACCGTCGCCCGGTTCCTCGACGAGCCGGACATGGAGGACGTCGACCTGTTCGTGCGCAGCTCGGGGGAGAACCGCACCAGCAACTTCCTGCTGTGGCAGTCGGCCTACGCCGAGTTCGTCTTCCTCGACACGCTGTGGCCCGACTTCGACCGCCGGCACCTGTGGGCCGCGTGCGAGGAGTTCGCCTCCCGGCAGCGCCGATTCGGTTCCGCCTGACGCCATGCGGCCGTACCGTTTCCGCTCAGCCGGGCAGCCCGCCGGCCGCGGCGCCGAGCGGAAGCGGAGACGATGACCCACCCCTCGACCGGTGACCAGCCCGCCGGCCCACCCGACCCGGCCGGCCGGCCGGGACCCGGTCCGGCCGACGGCTCCGGGGCGACGGCCTGGACGCCGCCGACCGGGCCCTTCCCGGCCGCCCCGGTGCCGGGCGAGAGCGGCGGGTGGCCGCCGCCCTACGGGCAGCAGCCCCCAGGCCAGCAGCACTGGCACGGTGGGCCACCACCGTCCGGACCACCGCCCTACGGCCCGCCCCCGTACGGCGGGCCCGGGGTGCCGCCGGCCGACCGCCCGCGGAAGCGCACGCTGCTCCCGTGGCTGATCGGTGCCGCGGTGCTGCTGATCGCCGGTCTCGGCTTCCTGCTGGTCGGCCTGCTGCGCGGGGACGACGCCGAACGGCGCAGCGCCGAGCAGCCGGCGGGCGGGACCAGCGGGCCTGCCACGCAGCCGAGCCGGTCCCCGTCGGCGCCCCTCGGCGGAACGGGTCAGCTGCCCGGGGGCGCGCGGGGAGCCGAGCCCGTTCCCGCGCAGGAGGGCCGGTACGCCGGCTCGGGCGACGTCGCCCTCGCCTGGGTGGAGGCGATGGGCCAGGGCGACTTCCAGAACGCGTTCGACCTCTCCTGCGTGGAGGTCCAGGAGGGGGCGGTCGTCGCCGCGGCCGGGGGCGACCCGGCGCAGGTGCTGGGCGACTACTTCTACAGCGTCACCCTCGGCGGCCAGGGCTTCACCAGCGGGACCTTCGACGGGGTCGAGCACCAGGCGGAGTCCGCCACCGACCTGGCCTCGTTCACCCTGGAGCTCGACGACGGCGAACCCTTCCTGCTGCTGGTCCACGTCGGCGCCGACGGGACGGTCTGCGACTTCCGCTGACCCGCGGGGTGCCGACCCGGCGGGACGATGACGGAGGATGCCGGGCGTGGACCGGACGGGGGAGCGCGCATGTTCGCGGTGACACGGCTGCGGGTGACCGCGGACGAGGCGGGCGCGCTCGCCGACGCGGTGGCCGGGCTGCTGGCGGCGCTCGCGGCCCGGCCCGGCTTCCGCGGCGGCGAGCTGGGCCGGGCCGCCGACGACCCGACCCTCTGGGCGCTGGTGACCCGCTGGGACGGGGTCGGCGCCTACCGGCGGGGTCTCTCCGCGGCCGAGGTCAAGGTCGCCGGAGCGCCGGTCTGGGTGCACGCCCTCGACGAGCCGGGCGCCTACCTCACCGACTGACGGGCAGCGCCTACGGTTCGGCCGTGGTCAGCCGCACCCGCACCGCCCGGTACGCCCGTCGGCGCAAGCGCCGCATGGACGCCGTCGAGCACGACCTCACCGATGCCCAGTGGGCTGCGCTCTCGCACGCCTGGGGCGGGTGCGCGTACTGCGGAGCCGCCGGGCCCCTGCAGCGCGACTGCGTGCTCCCGATCTCTCGGGGCGGGCGGTACACGTTCGGCAACGTCGTCCCGGCCTGCGGCCCCTGCAACGCCAGCAAGTGCAACGACGAGGTCACCGGCTGGCTGCGGCGCAAGCGGCTGGACGAGCGGGCCTTCCTCGTGCGGCACGCCGAGATCCGGGCCTCGCTCGCGCTGCTGTTCTGCCCGGAGACGCCCGGGCGACCGGATGCGGCCACCGACTGAGAGCGCCGCACGACCGGCCAACTACCGTGGGTAGGTCAACCGCCGACCGCCAGCCGGATGGAGCCTCTCCGCGTGAGCACCGCCAAGCACGACGCCGCCCGCCTCGACAAGGTCGTCAACCTCTGCAAGCGACGGGGCTTCGTGTTCCCGTCCGGGGAGATCTACGGCGGCACGCGCTCCGCCTGGGACTACGGCCCGCTGGGCGTCGAGCTCAAGGAGAACATCAAGCGCCAGTGGTGGCGCACCGTCGTGCAGAGCCGCGACGACATCGTCGGCCTGGACTCCTCGGTGATCCTGCCGCGCCAGACGTGGGTCGCCTCCGGCCACGTCGGGGTCTTCACCGACCCGCTGACCGAGTGCCAGAGCTGCCACAAGCGGTTCCGCGCCGACCACCTCGAGGAGGAGTTCGAGGCGAAGAAGGGCCGGGCCCCGGAGAACGGGCTGGCCGACATCGCCTGCCCGAACTGCGGCACGAAGGGCGCGTGGACCGAGCCGCGCGACTTCAACATGATGCTCAAGACCTACCTCGGCCCGGTCGAGGACGAGTCGGGGCTGCACTACCTGCGCCCGGAGACCGCGCAGGGCATCTTCGTGAACTTCGCCAACGTCATGGGCGCCGCGCGCAAGAAGCCCCCGTTCGGCATCGGCCAGATCGGCAAGTCGTTCCGCAACGAGATCACCCCGGGCAACTTCATCTTCCGCACCCGCGAGTTCGAGCAGATGGAGATGGAGTTCTTCGTCGAGCCGGGCACCGACGAGGAGTGGCACCAGTACTGGATCGACGAGCGCACCCGCTGGTACACCGACCTGGGCATCTCCCCGGACAACCTGCGGCACTACGAGCACGCGAAGGAGAAGCTGTCGCACTACTCGAAGCGCACCGTCGACATCGAGTACCGCTTCGGCTTCCAGGGCTCGGAGTGGGGTGAGCTGGAGGGGATCGCGAACCGCACCGACTTCGACCTGTCCACGCACACCCAGCACTCGGGCACCGACCTGTCCTACTTCGACCAGGCCAGCAACACCCGCTGGACGCCGTACGTCATCGAGCCGGCGGCCGGGCTCACCCGCTCGCTCATGGCGTTCCTCGTCGAGGCCTACACCGAGGACGAGGCGCCGAACGCCAAGGGCGGCGTCGACACCCGCACGGTGCTCAAGCTCGACCCGCGCCTGGCGCCGGTGAAGGCCGCCGTCCTGCCGCTGTCGCGCAACGCCGACCTCTCGCCCAAGGCCCGCGACCTGGCCGCTGCGCTGCGGCGGAACTGGAACGTGGACTTCGACGACGCCGGCGCCATCGGCCGTCGGTACCGGCGCCAGGACGAGGTCGGGACGCCGTTCTGCCTCACCGTCGACTTCGACACCCTCGAGGACCAGGCCGTGACCATCCGGGAGCGCGACTCGATGAGCCAGGAGCGCGTCGCGCTGGACCAGGTCGAGTCCTACCTCGCGGCCCGGCTCCCCGGCTGCTGACCGACGCCGGAGGCCCCCTCACCCCGCGACCCAGTAGGAGGAGTTCCCCGTGTTCGAGACCAGCCTGCTCATCGGTGACGAGAAGCGGACGGCCACCAGCGGCCGGACCTTCGACCGCGCCAACCCCGTGAGCGGCGAGGCCGTGACGCGCTCGCCGGCCGCCGGGGTGGAGGACGCCGTCCGGGCCGTCGACGCCGCGGCATCAGCCTTCCAGAAGTGGGCGGCGACGACGCCGGGCGAGCGCCGGCGGCTGCTGCTGAAGGCTGCCGACCTCCTCGAGGCGAACACCGACCGCTTCGTCGAGCGGATGGCCGCCGAGTGCGGCGCGACCGCGGGCTGGGGGCACTTCAACGTCCACCTCGCCGCGGGCATGCTGCGGGAGGCCGCGGGTCTCACCACGCACGTGGGCGGGCAGGTGATCCCCTCGGACGTCCCCGGCAGCCTGAGCATGGGCATCCGCCAGCCGGCGGGCGTGGTGATCGGCATCGCGCCGTGGAACGCGCCGGTCATCCTGTCGACCCGCGCGGTGGCCTTCCCGCTCGCCGCCGGCAACACCGTCGTCCTCAAGTGCTCGGAGCTCTCGCCGGCCACGCACATGCTGCTCGGGGAGATCCTGATCGAGGCCGGCCTCGGCGACGGCGTCGTCAACGTCATCACCGTGGCCCCGGAGGACGCCGCCGAGGTGACCGAGGCGATGGTGGCCCACCCGGCGGTCCGCCGGCTCAACTTCACCGGCTCCACCCGGGTCGGCCGCATCATCGGCGAGGTCTGCGCGCGCCACCTCGTGCCGGCACTGCTCGAGCTGGGGGGCAAGAACCCGCTCCTGGTCCTCGACGACGCCGACATCGACGCCGCCGTCCAGGGGGCGACCTTCGGCGGCTTCGTCAACCAGGGCCACGTCTGCATGTCGACCGACAAGATCATCGTCGACGAGTCGATCGCCGAGGAGTTCGTCGCGAAGCTGGTCGCCCGGGTGGAGTCGCTGCCGATCGGCGATCCGCGCACGGGCGACGTCGTCCTCGGCTCGGTCATCGGCACGAGCACCGTCGAGCACATCCAGCGGCTGGTGGACGACGCCGTCGCCAAGGGCGCGAAGGTGCGGACCAAGGGCGAGCCGCAGGGCACGATCATGCCCGGCGTGGTGCTCGACCACGTCACGCCGGACATGGAGATCTTCCACGAGGAGATCTTCGGCCCGGCCGTCACGATCACCCGGGTCGCGAGCGAGGAGGAGGCGGTCGCCGCGGCCAACGACAGCGCCTACGGGCTGTCGGCCGCCGTCTTCACACGCGACGCCGCACGCGGGTTCCAGGTCGCCCGGCGGATCGAGTCCGGCATCTGCCACATCAACGCGCCCACCGTGCACGACGAGGCGCAGATGCCCTTCGGTGGTGTGAAGGACAGTGGGTACGGGCGGTTCGGTGGGCTCGCCGGCATCGAGGCCTTCACCGAGCTGCGCTGGATCAGCATGCAGGTGGAGCCGCGCGTCTACCCGTTCTGAGCTCGTGTCGTCCCACCGGTGAAGCCGGTCGGCCGTGCGGCGGGTCAACCCGCACGGCCGACCGGTGCGCCGCGCCACGGCGCGGCTTCCGGGGCGCCGGTGCGGCTCAACCCGGTCGGCCGACGCCGTCCTCGACCCGGGCGAGCCATCCGTCGTCCCCAGCGTCGTGACCGCGCGCGCGGCCCGCGGGCCGCGGCACCGCCAGGAACTCCCGCACCTCGGGGCCGGGGACGGCGAGCAGCCGCCGTGCCGACCGGTCCAGTCGTCGACGCCCCCCGTTGAGGTCCTCGTACAAGACTCGGAGGAACCGCACCCCGACCGAGCGGAGCAGATCCTCCCGGCGCTTCTCCTCCCACAGCTCCTGCTCCGCGGTGCGGCCGAACTGCGGTCGGCGGTACTTGATCCGGCCGTCGAACTCCACCGCCACCGCGGCCCCGGGGTACCAGCCGTCGACCACCTTCACCAGCTGACCGTCGACACGCAGCTCCACCTGCGGTACGAACGGCGGCAGCCCGAGCGCGGCGAACGTCAGCCGGCCGCAGGTCTCCAGCCACGACTCGGCCCGGCCGTCGGCGAGGCCCAGCGCGCGGCCGGCACGCGGGATCCCGGGCACGTTCACCTGCCGGTCGATGACGCGGCGCACGTCGTCGTGGGTCGTCAGGCCGCGCAGCAGGGCGGCGTCGACGGCGGCGACGGCGTGGATCTCCGGCCAGGCCCTGGCGACGTCGACCAGCGTGCGTGCCACCGTCGTCACCCGGTAGGCGCCGCGGACGGTGACGTCGTCGTCGGGCAGCGCAGCCCGGGTCATCAGCCAGCCGCGTCCCCGGCGCCAGTGGTGCGGATCGGTCAGGTGCACGGCGACCGGAGCCGGGAACGGGCGGGGCAGCCCCCACACCCAGGCCGCGCTGTCCCGGCTGAGGACGGCGGACGGTCGGGCCAGGGCGGTCGTGACGGCCAGCGCCTCCAGGCCCGGTCGACGATCGGTGCGCTCCACCTCGGCGAGGTCCGCGGCGCTGACGAAGACACCGGTGCGCAGTCGCACCCACGCGCCCGTGCGGGTCGCCGTCCGGACTTCGCGCGCGGTCACGCCTCGAGCGGCGAGGTCGGCGGTGGTGAAGATGCCCAGGCGCCGCCGTGCGGGTTCGTCGACGGCGAGCGGGACGTGCAGGTGCGTGGTCACGGGACGACCGTCGGGCAGCCAGCCATGTCCGGGACGCGCCCCGCCCGATCTGTGGACCGGCGCCGGCCTGGGGACGGCGTGCGGCTCGAGTCGCGCCGCCGACCGTCGACCCGGGTCGTGGCGCGGCTGGACGGGCGACCAGGCGGCTCGAGCCTGCTGGCGGCTCACCCGGCCGGGCGGCGGAGGTCCGAGTGACGGCGGTCGCCGCCTACTCTGGGTGCCGTGACCGCCACGCTCGAGCCGACGACGACGGCGCCCCTGCCGCCGCTGCGGCTGGGTGCGCTGACCGTCGACCCCGCCGTCGTCCTCGCGCCCATGGCCGGCATCACCAACCCGGCCTTCCGCACGCTGTGCCGTGAGTTCGGGGCCGGCCTCTACGTCTGCGAGATGATCACCACGCGGGCGCTGGTCGAGCGGAACGACAAGACGCTGCGGATGATCCACGCGACCGCCGACGAGAAGGACGCCTTCTCCGTCCAGCTGTACGGCGTCGACCCGGCGACCGTCGGCCGCGCCGTGGAGATGCTCGTCGACGAGGGCGTCGCCGGCACCCGACCGGCGCACATCGACCTGAACTTCGGTTGCCCGGTGCCGAAGGTGACCCGCAAGGGCGGCGGCTCGGCGCTGCCGTGGCACCGCGTGCTGCTGCGGGACATCGTCCGGGAGGCCGTGCGCGCCGCGAAGGACGTGCCGGTCACCATCAAGACCCGCATCGGCATCGACGCCGACCACGTCACCTACCTCGACGCCGGCCGCATCGCCCAGGACGAGGGCGCCGCGGCGATCACGCTGCACGGCCGGACCGCCGACCAGCTCTACAGCGGCACCGCCGACTGGGCACCGATCGCGCGGCTCGTAGAGGCCGTCGACATCCCGGTGCTCGGCAACGGCGACATCTGGGAGGCCGACGACGCGCTGCGCATGGTCGCCGAGACCGGCTGCGCCGGCGTCGTGATCGGCCGCGGCTGCCTGGGGCGGCCCTGGCTGTTCGGCGACCTCGCCGCCGCCTTCGCGGGGCAGGCGCGGCGAGCGCTGCCGACGTTCCGCGAGGTCGCGGCGATCATGCACCGGCACGCCACGCTGCTGGCCGAGGAGCACGGCGAGCGCCACGGCTGCAGCGACTTCCGCAAGCACGTCGCCTGGTACCTCAAGGGCTTCTCCGTGGGCGGGGACGTGCGCCGGGCGCTGGCGATGGTCAGCAGCCTCGACGAGCTGGCCGGGCTGCTCGCGGGCATCCCCGACCAGCCGTACCCGACCGCCGTCCTCGGTGCGCCGCGCGGCCGGACGAGCACCCCCCGCCCCGTCGCCCTTCCCGAGGGCTGGCTCGCCGACCGGGACGACCCCCGCCCACCCGTGGGCGCAGAACTGGAGACGAGCGGCGGATGATGCAGGGCCCCTTCCTCTACGACGACGACCCCGCGCCGCTGCACACCGGCACGCCGCGCGCCCGGCAGGGCTGGCTGATCGGCGGCCTGGTGGGCACCGTGGTGGTGGCCGTCGGCATGGTCGGCGTCCTGTACCTGGTCCGGGGCGGGCCCGCCGACCAGGCCACCGAGGTAACCGGGGTGTTCCTGGCGGCGCTCGCGAACGGGGACACCGAGACGGCGTACGGGCTGCTGTGCGAGGACGAGCGCGGTCGGCTGGACGCCACCGGCATGGAGGCCGAGTACTCGCGCCCGGGGGACGCCGAGATCGTCGAGGTCGAGGACGACCCGGGCGAGGGCGCCCGGGTGCAGCAGGTGACCGTCCGCTGGGACGACGGCGGATCGGCACAGCTCGCCGTGGTCAACGAGGACGGCCCGCGCATCTGCGGGATCGACTGACCCCGACCGGCGCCACCGCGGCCAGGGCTCGCGCCGGCTGCCCTTGTACGCCAGGATCGACGGACGTCGGCGGGGTGGACGTTTAGGACGTCTGCTCCGCGCGGCATTGTCTCCTCTGGCGGATCGGCCCCGGAGGGCTGACGGATGCGGAGGTACGGGTGGCTGACGGGAAGTGGGTCTACGACTTCAGCGAGGGCAGCAGGGACCAGAAGGACCTGCTCGGCGGCAAGGGCGCCAACCTGGCCGAGATGACCAACCTGGGTCTGCCCGTGCCGCCCGGCTTCACCATCACCACGGACGCCTGCCGGTACTACCTGGAGCACGGGAGCACCCCGCCGGAGCTGGACGAGCAGGTCAGCGGGCACCTGGCGGCGCTGGAGAAGTCGATGGGGAAGACCCTCGGCGATCCGGTCGACCCGCTGCTGGTGTCGGTCCGGTCCGGTGCCGCGGCGAGCATGCCGGGGATGATGGAGACGGTCCTGAACGTCGGCCTCAACGACGACTCCGTCCAGGGTCTGGTGGCGCAGTCGGGGAGCGAGCGCTTCGCCTGGGACTCCTACCGCCGGCTGATCCAGATGTTCGGCAAGACCGTGCTGGGCATCGACGGCGCGCTCTTCGACGACGCCCTCGACGCGGCCAAGGAGGAGCAGGGCACCGATCTGGACCTGGATCTCGACGCCGAGCACCTGCGCGACGTCGTCGTCCGGTTCAAGGCCATCGTGCGCGAGCACACCGGCCAGGACTTCCCGCAGGACCCGCGGGAGCAGATGGATCTCGCGATCAACGCCGTCTTCGACTCCTGGAACTCCGACCGGGCGATCATCTACCGCCGTCGCGAGCGCATCCCCAGCGACGCCGGCACCGCGGTGAACGTCTGCGCCATGGTGTTCGGCAACCTGGGCATGGACTCCGGCACCGGCGTGGCGTTCACCCGCGACCCGGGCAGCGGCGAGCAAGGCGTGTACGGGGACTACCTGCAGAACGCGCAGGGGGAGGACGTCGTCGCCGGCATCCGCAACACCGTGCCGCTGGCGGACCTGGAGACCATAGACAAGGGCGCCTACGACGAGCTGATGGCAACGATGTCGCGGCTGGAGTCGCACTACCGCGACCTCTGCGACATCGAGTTCACCATCGAGCGCAACAAGCTCTGGATGCTGCAGACCCGTGTCGGCAAGCGGACGGCGGGGGCGGCGTTCCGCATCGCGACCCAGCTGGTCGACGAGGGGCTCATCGACATGGACGAGGCGGTCCGCCGGGTCACCGGTGACCAGCTCGCCCAGCTGATGTTCCCGCGGTTCATCTCCGGGGGCGACGCCCAGCAGCTGACCCAGGGGATGAACGCCTCACCCGGTGCGGCCGTCGGCCGGGCCGTGTTCAGCTCGGAGGCAGCGGCGCAGTGGGCCGACCGGGGCGAGAAGGTCGTGCTCGTCCGCCGGGAGACCAATCCCGACGACCTCTCCGGCATGATCGCCGCCGAGGGCGTGCTGACCAGCCGCGGCGGCAAGACCTCGCACGCCGCCGTCGTCGCCCGGGGCATGGGCAAGACCTGCGTCTGCGGCGCCGAGGAGCTGCAGGTCGACACGAAGGGCAAGCGGTTCACCGCCCCCGACGGCACCGTCGTCCGCGAGGGCGACGTCATCTCCATCGACGGCTCCACCGGCAAGGTCTGGCTCGGGGAGGTGCCGGTGGAGCCGTCGGCGGTGGTCCGCTACTTCGAGGGTGAGATCGACCCGGCGTCCGACGACGCGGACGACCTGGTGAGGAGCGTCCACCGGATCCTGAGCCATGCCGACGAGAAGCGGCGGCTCGACGTCCGCACCAACGCCGACACCCCCGAGGACTCCGCCCGTGCCCGGCGGTTCGGCGCCCAGGGGATCGGCCTGTGCCGGACCGAGCACATGTTCCTCGGCAGCGACCGCCGGAAGCTGGTCGAGAAGCTGATCCTGGCCGACGGCGACGAGGAACGGCAGGCCGCCCTGGACGCCCTGGAGCCGCTGCAGAAGCAGGACTTCCTGGAGATCTTCGAGGCGATGGACGGGCTGCCGGTCACCGTTCGGCTGCTGGACCCTCCGCTGCACGAGTTCCTCCCCGACCTCACCGAGCTGTCGGTACGGGTCGCGCTGGCCGAGGAGCGCGGCGAACCCGACGAGGGCAATCTGCGGCTGCTGACCGCGGTCCGCCGCCTGCACGAGTCCAACCCGATGCTGGGCCTGCGGGGCGTGCGGCTCGGTCTGGTGGTGCCCGGGCTGTTCGCCATGCAGGTGCGGGCCATCGCCGAGGCCGCCTGCGAGCGGAAGCAGGCCGGGGGCGATCCGCGGCCGGAGATCATGATCCCGCTGGTGGGGGCGGTGCAGGAGCTGGAGGCCATCCGCGAGGAGTCCGAGCGGGTGCTCGCCGAGGTCTGCGAGGAGTGCGGCATCGACCTGCGGCCGCTCATCGGCACCATGATCGAGGTGCCCCGCGCGGCGCTGACCGCCGGCGAGATCGCCGAGCACGCCGAGTTCTTCTCGTTCGGCACCAACGACCTCACCCAGATGACGTGGGGCTTCTCCCGCGACGACGTCGAGGCCGCGTTCTTCCACCAGTACCTGGACAAGGGGATCTTCGGCATCTCGCCGTTCGAGTCGCTGGACCGGGACGGCGTCGGCCGGCTGGTGCGGATCGGCGCCGAGAGCGGCCGGGCGGCCCGGCCCGATCTCAAGCTCGGCATCTGCGGCGAGCACGGGGGCGACCCCGACTCGGTGCACTTCTTCCACGAGGTCGGCCTGGACTACGTCTCCTGCTCGCCGTTCCGGGTGCCGGTGGCCAGGCTCGAGGCCGGGCGTGCCGCGCTCGGCGGAGGGCGCGCGGGCGCCTGAGAGAGGATCCCGGAGCCCCCGCGCCTCGCGAGCTCGGCCCGGGCCCCTGCACGGCGGCTGCGGTGCAGGGGCCCGGGCTCGCCGTCAGCCGTCGCAGGCGAGCCCGCGACGCAGCGCCGCCAGGTTGGCCGCCATGAGCTCGGGATAGGTCTCCTCCGCCTGCACCCGCTCGACCGGGTGCAGCACGTCGGTGGCCAGCCCCAGGTCGCCCGCGAGGGTCCGGGCGACGCGGTCCCCGGCGGTGGCCTCGAAGAAGATCGTCCGGGCGCCGGTGCCGGTGACCTCCTCCGCGACCTGCCGCAACCGGGTGGGCGAGGGCTCGACGTGCGGGTCCAGCCCCGCCACCCCGACCTGCCGCAGGCCGTACCGGTCGGCGAGGTAGCCGAACGCCTCGTGCGAGGCGAGCAGGGTGGCCCCACGACAGGGCGCGAGGGTGTCGGCGTACTCCCGGTCGATCTCCTGGAGCGCGGCCGCCAGCCGTTCGGCGCCTTCTCGGTAGGCGCCGGCGTGACCGGGGTCCGCCTCGGCGAACTCGCCCGCGAGGCGGTGACCGAGGTCGGCGAGGCGGGTGGGGTCGAGCCAGAAGTGCGGATCGGCACCCCGGTCCGCCAGGGCGGCGGCGTCGACGACGTCCCCGGGGCGCTCCTGCTCGAGGACGGCGTCGACCGCCGGCTGCAGGCCGCCCGACTGGTGGACCACGACGTCGGCCTCGGCGAGAACCGCGACGTCCCGGGGCGCCGGTTCCAGCCGGTGGCTGTCCCCGCCGGGTGGGACCAGGTTGGTGACCTCCACGTGCGGTCCGCCTACCTCCTCGCTCACGTACGCGAGGGGGTAGGAGGTGACCACGACGTCCAGCCGTGCGTCGTCGGCGCCGTTCGCCGCGTCCCCGCAGCCGGCCAGGGCGGCGAGCAGGCCGGCCGCGACGAGGCCGGCCGGCAGGGCCGCCGGCCGGATCACTCGCCCTGCTCGTCGTGCTCGTGGTCCTCCTCGTGCGCACCGTGCGCCTCGACGTCCCCGGAGACGCCGGCGAGCTCGTTGGGCGTGACCTCCAGCTGCGCCGACTTCCACACCTCGCCGCCCTCGACGTCGACGGCGTGGATCTCCCGGGTGGCGGGCTCGGTCACGTAGGCCATGCCGTCGACGAAGACCTGCGGGTGCGGGTCCTGCCAGTTCTCCGACTCCTCCCACGGCCCGGTGACCGGGATGGAGTTCGTGACGGTGCCGGACACCGGGTCGATGACCTGCAGCGCGCCGTCGTAGGTCAGGACCAGCCCCTCGCCGTTCGGCCCGCGGCCGAAGGAGCGGTACCAGTAGGGCGCCGGCAGGTCGACCAGGCGCAGCTGCGCGGTGGTGGTGTCGATCAGCGCCACGGTGCTGGAGCGGTCCTCCGCACTGCGCTCGTAGTCACCGAGCACGATCGGTGAGCTCTCGGTGCCGAACTGGTTGCCGATGCGGCCGTAGTCGTCGGGGCTGTCGATCTTCACCAGCTCGCCGCCGGCGTACAGGACGGCGCCGTCCTGGCAGCCGATGACGACCGCCTCCTCGGCGGCCACCGTCTCGCCGTGCACGGCGGGGCAGTCGTCCCGGGCGGCGATCTCGTCCCCGTCCGCGTCGAGGATGCGCACGCCGGAGCGCTCCTCCTCCGTGCCGTCGGAGACGAGCATCGTGCCGTCCTCGAGCTCCACCGCGACGCCGTGGTGGGCCGCCGGCGTGGCGAATTCGCGCACCTCGCGGTCCGGGTCGGCGAGGTCGGCGCTGTCGAACGCGGTGACCAGCCCGGTGCCGTCGTCGAACAGCACGGTCCGCCCGGCGTGGGCGACGACGTGCCCGGGCTTCTCGGCGGGGAGGACGACGTCGGTCAGCTCCGGGTCGGCGGCGTAGTAGTGCTCGTGGTCGCCGTGCGGCTCGGCCCAGGCTCCGCCGTCGAGCAGGCGGAAGCCCTGCTGCGTCGACACCAGGAAGTGGCGGCCGTCGCCGGCGGCGTCGAGCCGGTTGAAGCCTTCGAGCGGCTCGTCGGCGAGCACCTCGAGCGTCTCGCCGTGCAGGACCAGGAGGCCGCCGTCGTAGGTCAGGGCCAGGCGCGGCGAGCTGGCGCCCAGCTCCGCCGGGCCGGTCGCGGTCGGCGCGCTGCTGGCAGACGCCGGCCCACCGCCGTCGGTCGACGCGCAGCCGGTGGCCAGGGCGAGGGGTACGGCGGCCGCCAGGGCGGCGGCGCGGAGGGAGGGGAGGGGAGGCACGGGTGCTCCTGTCGTTCGGGGATCGGACGACGTGACCGTACCCATAACGAGAATCATTCTCATATAGGGGTGTGCGTGGACGCGCCTCGCCCGTGGTGCGGTCGCGGGGCGCCGGCAGCGCGGCGAGCCGCCGCGCGCGACGCGAGGCGGCGCGCCGGTGCCCCGTCCCGGGCCGCCGCGCGCCGTCGTCCCCGCGTGGTACCCATGACGGGTGGGTGTGCGGAGTCTGCTGTCGCGGGTGGTCGGGGCCGGGGTCCTGGCCGCCGTGCTGCTGGTGGCCTCCACGGCGCTCGCCATCTGGTGGACGGCGCGGCAGGACGCCCGGCCGCAGTCCGACGCGATCGTGGTGCTGGGCTCGGCCCAGTACAACGGCGTCCCGTCGTCGATCTTCGCGGCCCGACTGGAGCACGCGCGGGCCCTGTACGAGCAGGGCGTCGCACCGGTGATCGTGACCGTCGGCGGGAAGGCGGCCGGCGACCAGTTCACCGAGGCGGAGGCCGGGCGCGACTACCTCGCGGCGGCCGGGGTGCCCGCCGAGTCGCTGCTCGCGGTGCCCGAGGGTGTGGACACCCTGGAGAGCATGCGCGTGGTCGGCGCGGCGTTCGACGAGCGCGGCTGGGAGCGCGCCGTGCTGGTCACCGACCCCTGGCACGCGATGCGCGCCGAGCGGATGGCCGAGGACGCGGGGATCGAGGCGGAGAGCTCGCCGACCCGCCAGGGCCCGGCGGTGCAGACCCGCGCCACCCAGTTCCGCTACATCCTGCGGGAGACTGCTGCCTACCTGCTCTACCGCGTGACCGGTGAGAGCATCGCCGGCGCGCCCGGCATCGGCTGAGGGAGGAACGGTGCTCGAACTGGGCAGGGCCGGTACGCAGGGCGCGCCGAAGGGCGTTCTGCCGGTGCTGCGCGACGGCCGGGTCGTGGCGACGCTGCGCCCCGCGACGTGGACGGAGGCCGCCACGGTGGCGGTCGACGGCGAGACCTGGGAGTACGCCCGGCGCACGCGCGAGCTCACCGGTCACCGGTCGGGTGACCCGGAGGGCACCGCCCGGCTGCGTGCCCGGCAGACGTCGGCCTGGAGGGGTACCTGGGCGATCGACCTGGAGGGGGCGACGGTCGAGGTGCGGCCCGCCTCCCGCTGGAAGGGGACCCACCGGTTCCTGCTGCACGGGCGTCAGGTGGCGGAGAGCGGCACCACGCCGGGCTGGACCCCGCGGCCCGCGATCACCCTCGACGGCGCCCTGCCGCTGGACCAGCAGCTGTTCCTGCTGTGGTGGGAGCACGTGATCCGCCGGCGGGTCACGGCAGCGGCGGCGGTCGCCTGATGGCCGGTCGGGGGCGCATTCGCACCGCGGACATCGCGCTGGTGCGCGACCGCAGCAAGATCGACGAGATCGTCGGCGAGCACCTGCAGCTCAAGCGCGCCGGTGGCGGCAGCCTCAAGGGGCTGTGCCCGTTCCACGACGAGAAGTCGCCGTCGTTCCAGGTGACGCCGAGCCGCGGGCTGTACCACTGCTTCGGTTGCGGAGTGGGCGGCGACGTGATCCGGTTCGTCCAGGAGATCGACCACCTGTCGTTCACCGAGGCCGTCGAGCTGCTGGCCAACCGCGCCAACATCGAGCTGAAGTACGAGGACGACGGCGGCCGCCCCACCGCGGGCCCCGACCGGGCCTCGGTCGGGCAGCGGGCGCGGCTGGTCGCGGCCAACACCGCGGCGGCCGCCTTCTACGCCGAGCAGCTCGGCACGCCGGAGGCCGCGCCCGCCCGGCAGTTCCTCGCCGACCGCGCCTTCGACCGGCAGGCGGCGCTGGACTTCGGCTGCGGCTACGCACCCGGCGGCTGGGACGGGCTCACCCGCCACCTGCGAGCCAAGGGCTTCAGCCAGCAGGAGCTGGTCACGGCCGGGCTGGCGAAGGAGTCCTCCCGGGGCACCCTGATCGACCGGTTCCACCGCCGGCTGGTGTGGCCGATCCGCGACATCACCGGCGACGTCATCGGCTTCGGTGCCCGCAAGCTGATGGACGACGACCCCGGCCCCAAGTACCTCAACACCCCGGAGACACCGCTCTACAAGAAGAGTTCGGTGCTCTACGGCATCGACCGCGCCAAGCGTGACATCGCCAAGCGGCACCAGGCGGTCGTCGTCGAGGGCTACACCGACGTCATGGCCTGCCACCTGGCCGGGGTGACGACGGCGGTGGCCTCGTGCGGTACCGCCTTCGGCGCCGAGCACATCGGGGTGCTGCGGCGGCTGCTGATGGACCAGGACGAGTTCCGCGGCGAGGTGGTCTACACCTTCGACGGCGACGCGGCCGGCCAGGCGGCGGCGATGAAGACCTTCGCCGAGGACCAGCGCTTCGTCGGTCAGACGTTCGTCGCGGTCGAGTCGGAGGGGCGTGACCCGTGCGAGCTTCGGCAGGAGCACGGCGACGCCGCCGTCCGCGACCTGGTCGCCCGCCGCACCCCGCTGATCGCCTTCGTGCTCAAGACCACGCTGGCCGGCTACGACCTGGACACCGTGGAGGGCCGGGTCGCCGCCCTGGAGAAGACCGTGCCGCTGGTGGCCCAGATCAAGGACCACGCGCTGCGCCCCGCCTACGCCCGGGAGCTCGCCGGGATGATCGGCAACACCGACGAGGCAGAGGTGCTCGAGCGCGTGCGCCGGGCGACCGGTGACGGGGGAGGAGCGCCCTCCCGGGGCCGCCCCCGCGCGCCCCAGCGCACCCCCGACGACGCCGCGGTCGCCGTCGAGCGGGAGGCGGTGAAGGCCGCGTTGCAGGCGCCCGAGCTCGCCGGCCCCGAGTTCGACGCCATCTCCCCGAACGCCTACACCGACCCCGACTACGCCGCCGTGGTGGCCGCCATCGCCGCGGCCGGGGGTGTGGCTGCCGTGACCGCCACCGGGCCGGCCTGGCTGGACGAGGTCGCCGCGCACTGCGAGCGGGAGAGCGCCCGCGCCCTGCTCACGGCGCTGGCGGTGGAGCCGATGCGCTCGGTGAGCGGCGAGTGCGACGCCGGCTACGTCAACGCGCTCCTCGCGCGGGTGCAGGAGATGGCGACCGTCCGCGAGATCACCGCCCTGAAGGGCCGGCTGCAACGGACGAACCCGGTCGACTCCGGTGACGAGTACATGAAGGCCTTCAAGCAGCTGATGGATCTCGAGCAGCTGGCGATCTCGCTGCGCAAGCGTGCGATGGGCGGCCTGGCATGAGCCTGCTGGCCGAGCTGCGGCGCCGGTTCGCCCGCCCGCCGGAGGAGGTGCGGGCCGCGGTGGCCGACCCCGACGAGCGGGTGCTCGCCTGGGGCGTGCTCGCCCGCGGGGCCGGCTGGCTGGTGGCCACCTCCCGCGGTCTGCGGGTGATCGGCCCGGCCGCCGGGGACACGGTGCTGCCGTGGCACGAGGTGGGGCACGCCCGCTGGGCCGCGACCGCCGACGGCGGCGGTTCCTTCACGGTCACGCCGCTCGCCGAGGTGGAGCCGGGTGTGCAGTCGCGGCTGCCGGTGGTGCGGCACGTGCTCGCGGACGCCGGCGACCTCCCCGCGGTCGTGCGGCGCCGGGTGGACCAGACCATCGTCACCAGCCGGCGCGTACCGCTGCCGGACCGGGGAGGGCTGCTGTTGGTCGCCCGCCGGGTGCCCGGTCAGGCCGTCCGGGAGTGGACCGTGGTGTTCGACGACGACGCCGACCGCGACGACCCGGGTGCCAGGGAGACCGCACGGCAGAAGCTCGCCGAGGTGCTGGCCGCCGAGCTGCCGGACTGAGCCGGCGCGCGGATCAGCGAGGGGCCTCGCTGCCCAGCTGGGCCTTCAGCGTGGAGACGGCGTCGTCGGCCTTCGCCTGGGCCATGCCCGCGAGGCTCTG
This sequence comes from Blastococcus sp. SYSU DS0552, assembly GCF_054050815.1. Lineage (NCBI taxonomy): Bacteria > Bacillati > Actinomycetota > Actinomycetes > Geodermatophilales > Geodermatophilaceae > Blastococcus > Blastococcus sp. SYSU DS0552. The sequence continues at coordinate 8,342 of NZ_JBJHAB010000024.1, read as the reverse complement.
CAGGCGCGGGTCGTCCTTGGCCTGCTCCCAGGCGCGCCGGAGCTGCTCGTAGCGCTCGCGGCCGGCCCGCGACCCGAGGACGTAGCCAGCCCCGAATCCGGCGAGGAACGACAGCTTGGCCACGGAAACCTCCAGAGTGAACATGCGGTGAACGACGGCCACCGTACCTGTGGTGCACAACGCTTCGCCCCTCGTGAGCCGCGTGCGGGGGGCGTCCGCGCGTGGGGTACTCTCGTCGGGCCAGCGGATCGCACCGCTGATCCCCCGTAGCTCAATTGGCAGAGCATGCGACTGTTAATCGCAGGGTTATTGGTTCGAGTCCAATCGGGGGAGCCACCCAGGCCTCCGACCAGCGCGCATGCCGGTCGGGGGCCTTCGTCGTTCCCGCACCGCGCCCGACGTGCTCCCGGGAGAGCAGTGGCCGCCTCCTCCGCCTCGTGACCGAGGACGGCAGCAGTCAGGGCCGTCGTACGGCGTAGCGCAGCAGGACGACACCGTTGCCGAACCGCCGGTTCTGCACCAGTGCCAGGTCGGTCGGGTGGTCGGCTGCCTCGAACAGCCGTCGACCGCGGCCGACGACGAGCGGGTTGATGTAGAGCCGGTACTCGTCGACCAGGTCCAGACGTCGGAAGGTCCCGACCAGGTCGACCCCGCCGAGCGCCGTGTCGCCGCCCGGTTGCTCCTTCAGCGCGCGGAGCTCGTCGGGGTCCACCTCTGCGCGCAGCGAGGCATCGGGTCCCACCTTTCCAGGGTGTTCCCGCCCTGCGCTGGACTGGTGACCGCTCCGCCGGCACCGCTTTCGGGACGCAGGGTGGCGACGCGCCCGGTGACGTGTCGTCGGCATGGCGCGACCGTTCCGCCCGCCGTCCGCTCGGCCTAGCGTCTTGGGCGACCGACCAAGACGATCGCCCAACCCAGGGAGGCGCGATGGCCCCGTCCGCCCCGACCGCACCGAGCGCCGACGTCCGGTTGCGGCTCCTGCAGGCCGCGGCCGAGCTGATCCCCGAGCTCGGGTGGAACGCGGTGAGCACCCGCGTCGTGGCCCGGCGGGCCGGGGTGGCGCCCGGCCTGGTCCACTACCACTTCGCCTCGGTGCAGGCGCTCCTGACGCAGGCGTCGCTGCGGGCGATGCGGCAGGTGCTGTCCTCGCTCGCTCCCGCCCTGTCGTCGGCCGGGCCGGGGGAGGACGGGCTGGCCGGGCTGCTCGCCGCGCTCGACGAGCACGACGGCGCGGACCCGACCTCCCTGCTCTTCCTCGAGGCCTACCTGGCCGCGACCCGGGACGCCGATCTGCGGGCGGAGCTCGGCCGCGTCCTCGACGAGTTCCGCGGCGTGCTGACCTCCTGGCTCGCCGCGCAGGGCGCGGAGGCGCCCGCCGCCACGGCCGCCGTCCTCGCCGCGGCGGTCGACGGCGTGCTGCTGCACCGGGCGATGGACCCAGGGCTGACCTCGACCGCCGTCACGCCGGTGCTGCGCCGGCTCCTGGACGGCCCGGGCGCGGGAAGGGCGGGCCAGCGATGAGGGCCGTCGTCTGCGGAGCCGGGATCGCCGGTCTCGCGCTCGCCGGACGCCTCGCCGACCACGGGTGGGACGTCACCCTCGCCGAGCGCGCGCCCGGCCCCCGGGAGCAGGGCTACATGATGGACTTCTTCGGGCCCGGCTACGACGCCGCCGAGGCGATGGGCGTCCTGCCCCGGCTCCAGGAGCTCAGCTACCGCGTCGACGAGCTCGCCTACGTCGACGCCTCCGGACGGCGCAGGGCCGGCCTCGACTACCAGCGCTTCGCCCGGACCCTCGACGGGCGCCTGCTGAGCATCATGCGCCCTGATCTGGAGCGCGCGCTGCGGGAGCGGCTCGGGGACAGGGCCGACCTGCGCTTCGGCTGCTCCGTCGCGCGCATCGACGCCGGGACCGACGGCGTGCGCGTCGCCCTGACCGACGGCACCGAGCTCGATGCAGACCTGCTGGTCGGGGCCGACGGCGTCCACTCCGCGGTGCGGGAGACGGTCTTCGGCCCGGAGCCGCGGTTCCTGCGCTACCTGGGCTGCCACACCGCCGCCTACGTCTTCGACGCCCCGGAGGTCCGGGCGCAGGTGGGCAACCGGTTCGCCATGACCGACTCGGTGGACCGCGCGATGGGGTTCTACGTCCTGCGCGACGGGCGCGTCGCCGCCTTCGCCGTGCACCGGGATCCCGAGCCCCGGCTGCCGTCGGACACCCGCGCCGAACTGCGCAGCCGCTGCGCCTCGCTCGGGTGGGTCGTCCCCCGGGCGCTCGACCACTGTCCGCCGTCCGCCGAGCTCTACTACGACCAGGTGGCCCAGGTCGAGGTGCCGGAGTGGCACCGGGGCCGCGTCGTCCTGCTCGGTGACGCCTGCCAGGCGGTCTCGCTGCTCGCCGGTCAGGGCGCCTCGCTGGCAATGGCCGGCGCGCACGTCCTCGCCGGGCAGCTGGCGGGCGGTGGCGCGGTCGAGGACGCCCTGGCCCGGTACCAGCGGATCTGGCAACCGGTCGTCCGGGTCAGGCAGGAGGCCGGGCGGCGAAGCGCGAAGTGGTTCCTCCCGTCGTCGACGACGCGGCGGCTGCTGCGCCGGGCGGCCCTGGGGCTGTCGGTCCTGCCGGGCTGGGACAGGGTCGTGCCGCGGCTCGCGGGGTAGCCCGGGCCCCGATACCTGCCGTCAGGACGGACGACGGCGGCCGTCGCGCTCGGCGAGCAGGCGCCGGGGCGCACGCGCCCGCCACGCGTCCTGCACCAGTTCGGTGAGCTCCCCGACATCGATCCGATCAAGCCGTACGAGCACCACGGCGTACCCGTCGAAGTGCGGGGTGGTGAGGAAGACGTCGGGCGCTCCGGCGAGCAGCGCGGCCTTCTCGCCCTCGTCTGCCACGCGCACCCCCAGCACCGGCTCGTCCTCGTCGGGTGCTGCGGCGCCGAGTCCCGCGCGTTCGGCCTCCCGCAACGGCCGCGCCCACACGAAGGCCTTGCCGTGCACCCGCCACGAGGGGTGCCCGCCGTACGAGGGGTGCTCATCGGTGCCCGGTAGCGACGCGACCAGGCGCCGGACGTCCTCCCAGGTGGCCACACCGCAGTGTGGTCCCGGCGAGGCGCTGGTGGGAAGGTGCCTGCGGTGGTGCGGGGCCCCGCATCGCGACGATGGACCGTGGAGAGAGGGATGACCGTGCCGACCGATCCCTTCGCTGCCTTCCGGGCGGCCGTCGAGAGCCGCGACGTCGATGCCGCGGTGCGGCTGTTCACCGACGACTGCGTCTTCCTGTCGCCGATCGTCCACGAGCCCTACCGCGGCACCGGTCCGCTGCGCGCGATCCTCACCGGCGTCATGTCGGTCTTCGAGGACTTCCGCTACACCGCCTCCTACGCGGGCGACGACGGGCACGTCCTCGCCTTCGACACCAGGGTCGGCGACCGTGCCCTCCAGGGCGTGGACATCCTGCGCGGCCGCGACGACGTGCTCACCGAACTGACCGTGATGGTCCGGCCCTACTCGGCCGCGACCGCGCTCCGCGAGCGGATGGCCGCCCTGCTCGCCTGAGCGTGGCGGGCCGCACCGGGCGTCCCCGTAGGGTGCGACACCGCGCGCCTGGACGCCAGCCGCGAGCAGCCGGTGCAGGTGAGGAGGAGGACGCCGTGACGATCGGGCCGGACCGTGAGGCCTCTCGCGACGAGGACCGGCCGCCGGTCACGATCTTCGGCCCGGACTTCCCGTTCGCGTTCGACGACTGGATCACGCACCCGGTCGGCCTCGGCGAGATCCCACCCGAGCGGCGCGGCGAGGAGGTCGCCATCGTCGGTGCGGGGATCTCCGGTCTGGTCGCCGCCTACGAGCTCATGAAGCTCGGGCTCAAGCCGGTCCTCTACGAGTCCTCGCAGATGGGCGGGCGGCTGCGATCGGCGCGGTTCGAGGGCGCCCCCGCGGAGATCGTCGCGGAGCTGGGCGGCATGCGGTTCCCCGTGTCGTCGACCGCCTTCTACCGCTACGTCGACCTGCTCGGCCTGGAGACCAGGCCGTTCCCCAACCCGCTGACGTCGGCGTCGGGCAGCACGGTCATCGACATCGAGGGCGAGACGCACTACGCCGAGTCGTCCGAGGCGCTGCCGCCGCTGTTCCGGGAGGTCGCGGCGGCGTGGGCCGACGCTCTCGGGACCGTGGGTTTCGACGAGATCCAGGACGCGATCCGGGCGCGCGACGTCACGAAGCTGAAGTCGCTCTGGGACGAACTCGTGCCGCTGTGGGACGACCGCACCTTCTACGACTTCATCGCCAGCTCCGAGGCGTTCTCCCGGCTGTCGTTCCACCACCGGGAGGTCTTCGGGCAGGTGGGGTTCGGCACCGGCGGGTGGGACTCCGATTTCCCGAACTCGATGCTCGAGATCTTCCGCGTCGTGATGACGAACTGCGACGAGGACCAGCGCTTCGTCGTGGGTGGCGTGGAGCAGGTGCCGTGGGGGCTGTGGAACCACGCGCCGTCCCGGCTCGCCCACTGGCCGGCCGGGACGACGCTGGCGAAGCTCCACTCCGGCGGGCCGCGCGCCGGCGTCGCCGCGATCGCCCGGCACGCGGACGGGCGCTTCGCCGTCACGGACGCCTGGGGCCACGTCCGCCACTACCCCGCGGTGCTCGTCACCTGCCAGAGCTGGCTGCTGACGACGCAGATCGACTGCGACGAGAGCCTCTTCTCCCAGAAGATGTGGACGGCGCTGGACCGCACCCGGTACATGCAGTCGTCGAAGACCTTCGTGATGGTCGACCGGCCGTTCTGGAAGGACAAGGACCCGAGGACCGGCCGCGACGTCATGAGCATGACGCTCACCGACCGGCTGACCCGCGGCACCTACCTGTTCGACCACGGCGACGACCAGCCCGGCGTCATCTGCCTGACGTACTCGTGGATGAGCGACGCGCTGAAGATGCTGCCCTACCCGGTGGACCAGCGGGTGCGCCTCGCGCTCGGCGCGCTCAGGAAGATCTACCCCGACGTCGACATCGCCCAGCACATCATCGGTGACCCCATCACCGTCTCGTGGGAGGCGGACGCGAACTTCCTCGGCGCCTTCAAGGGCGCCCTGCCCGGGCACTACCGGTACAACCAGCGGATGTACGCGCACTTCGTGCAGGACGACCTCCCGCCCGAGCAGCGGGGGATCTTCCTGGCGGGTGACGACGTCTCGTGGACGCCGGCCTGGGTCGAGGGCGCGGTGCAGACCTCCCTCAACGCGGTCTGGGGCATCATGCGGCACTTCGGCGGCGGCACCCACGAGGAGAACCCGGGCCCCGGCGACGTGTTCGCCGAGATCGGCCCCGTCGCGCTGCCGGACTAGGTGTGCTGCCCGGGGACGGCAGTTCCGGTCAGGCGGTGCCACCCTGGTCCAGGCAGCTGGGCCGGCCGGAAGCCTCGCCATGTCAGGGGGCTCTCCACCGGAGACCCGTCTCCAGGCTGATCTCCGCGAGGCGCTCGTGCAGGACGGCGAGTCCGTACGCCACGCTTCCCGTGAGCGTCACGAGCGCCATCGGGATCATCGCTGGGCCCGGATCGCCCTGGTGGGCGAGCAGCACCTGGGTCGGACCCTGCAGCGCGGCGGTCGTGCATCCCACCCACGTGAGCACCCAGGCGGTGCGGGGTCGGAGAGCTCCTCGCCTCATGAGCGGAACCACCCACCCGACCAGCGCGAGCAGTCCGGTCACGGCGAGGACGGTCCGCTGGGACAGGGCATCCATGCCTCGGGGACCGCTCGCCCCGGGGCCGAACAGGCCCCAGTACGTCATGGCCAGGCCGAAGGGCACCACGCCCACGGCGCCGACGGCGATGGCCCAGCCTCGCGGACGAGGCGGGGGGTAGCTGAGAACGCGCCCCCACCGACCGAGGGTGTAACACCAGGCGAGGACTGCGATGCCGATGGCGAGCAGGCCGAATCCGCCGTACGTCAGCGCGAACACCCACGGGCTCAGGTGGTCCATCCCGTCGGTGTGCAGCTCGCCTGTCCCCACGAGCTGGAGCGCACCGCCCAGGGGGAGGCCGACGAGGATCGGAGCCAGCAGGCCGGTCGCTCCGCCCGCGAGCGCCACCACGATCCACCCGGGGACGCGCCGCCCCCACGGACGGACCAGCGCGATCGCCAGACCGACGGCCATCAGCTCGAGCAGGATGGTGACGACGTTGCCGACGACCACGCGGGTGCTGTGGAGCTCTGCTGCCCCGGCGGAGCTCTCCACCCCCACCGTGCTGCCGGTGAGCCACAGGATCTTCAGCGCCGTGTACGGCGCGACCGCGGCCACGACCAGGCACAGGGCGATGCGCTGAGCACGGGGATGCATGTCCGGCCTCCGGCTACCTGCCGCGGCGCTCGACCACGGCGTGGACGTGATCGGACGACCAGGCAGGCGCGGTCGTCCGGTCGGACCGGCTGGATCACCGCTGTGCGGCGAGCCAGTCGTCGAAGGTCGTGGGTGCGATGCGAGCGCCGTCCGCGGGGAGGAGCACCTCGCCGGCCATCTCGGGGCCGAACACCGTCGACCAGCTGGGACGGAGCTTCACCTGACGGCCCAGCACGTCGTTGGTGCGGCGGGCCATGTCGACCAGGTCCTGTGGTTCCGGTCCGGCGACGTCGACGTAACGTCCCTTCGGCTCACCGACCGCCAGCTCCACGAGGATGCTCGCCACGTCGTCGGGTGCCACGGGCTGCAGCAGCAGCGGTGCCACGGTGGCGACCCCGTCCTTCTCCGTCCAGCCGGCGACCATGGCCGGGAAGTCGTGGAACTGGGTCGCCGGCACGATCGTCCACGGCACGGGACCTTCCTCCACGAGGCGCTCCTGGAGTCGCTTGCCTGCGTAGTGGGCGTTCCCCTGGACGCGGTGCAGGCCGGCGATCGAGAGCAGCACGTGGTGCCGCACGCCGGCGCGCGCCTCGGCCGCCAGGAGGTTGCGGGTGGCCGAGCCGAAGTAGGTGAGCGCTTCGTCCACCTCTCTGGCTGCCGAGTTGGTGACGTCCACGACGGCCTGCACCCCGGTCAGGGCCTCGTCGAGACCCCGTCCGGTGAGCAGGTCGACCCCGGACGACCGACTGACGCGAACGGCCTCGTGGCCGGCGTCCTCCAGCACGCTCACGACCCTGGCACCGATGTTGCCCGTGGCGCCGGCAACCGCGACCCGCATGATTCCTCCCTCGTTCTCCGGGCTCGGCGGGACCTTATCTCGGAGAAAACATCTCCGCAATGTCCTGTTACGCTCCCCCCGTGAGGCTGCCGGCGAGCACGGAATGGCTCCTGCACTGCGCGACGACGCTCGCGCAGCTCGAGCGGGGCGCCTCCGCGACGGCCGCGCAACTGGCCGAGTACTACGACCTGCCGCCTGCCTCGCTGGCCAAGCAGCTCCAGTCGCTGGTCAAGGCGGGCGTCCTGCGCGCGAGCACCGGCCCCCGGGGTGGGTTCGAGCTGGCGCGGCCGGCGGAGCAGATCACCTTGCTCGACGTCGTCGAGGCCGTCGACGGAGCGGTCTCCCCGTACGTCTGCCGGGAGATCCGCCGGCGCGGGACCGGAGCTCTGCCCCCCGAGGAGTGCGCCCGCGCCTGCGTCCTCGCGGTGAAGATGGCCGAGGCCCACTCCGCGTGGCGGGAGAGCCTCGCGTCGGTCAGCCTCGCCGACATCGTCGCCTCGCTGCCGGCCTCCGCGCCGGCGCGGACCCGACACCGCATGCGGCGCGGTTCCTGACCCGGCCCGTGGTCGGTTGTGGCGGCGGCCGACGCCGCCGACCCGGACGTCGTGCGCGTGCGCGCGGACAGGCGGGTGACCGGTGCCCCCTGCGGCGCAGGAGGTCGTCGCCGACGTCGGGAGCGCTCAGCCCGGATCGACGGGCCCCCGGGTCCGGGTGGCGAGCCGGTGGGCCACCGACTCGATCCGTTCCCGGCCCTCCAGCCGGGCGAGCAGGAGCTCCGGCATCGCCCGGGCGCCGGCGAAGGCGCCGGCGATCGATCCGGCCATCGCCGCGATGGTGTCGGTGTCCCCACCCATCCGCACGGCGAAGGTGACGGCAGCCACCGGGTCCTCGAGCCGGGGGAGTGCGGCGCACAGGGCGGCCCCCACCGCCTCGTGGGCCGTGATGCCGTTCCCGGTCGTCGCCGCCGCCTGCTCGGGCCCGGTCGCCCGGGCAGCCGATGCGGCCGCGGCCACGGCGCCTTCCAGCTCAGCGGTCGCGAGGTGCCGGCGGCACGCCGCCAGCACCTCGTCGACCGGCGGTGGGGGGGGGGGGGGGGGGGGGGGGGGGGGGGGGGGGGGGGGGGGGGGGGGGGGGGGGGGGGGGGGGGGGGGGGGGGGGGGGGGGGGGGGGGG
>NZ_JBJHAB010000023.1:0-57568 GCF_054050815.1 Blastococcus sp. SYSU DS0552 | reverse complement strand
CCCCCCCCCCCCCCCCCCCCCCCCCCCCCCCCCCCCCCCCCCCCCCCCCCCCCCCCCCCCCCCCCCCCCCCCCCCCCCCCCCCCCCCCCCCCCCCCCCCCCGGCCGGTGGTCCTGCGGAGGGGTCAGGACGTCGGCGGCTCGTCCTCGCCCGACTCCTCGGCCGCGTCGGCCTCCTCCTTGGTCTTGTGCACCGCGCCGTCGGCGTGCTCGGGCGGGCCGTAGACCGTGTAGAGCACCAGCGGGTTCTCGCCGGTGTTCAGGAAGTTGTGCTTCGTGCCGGCGGGGACGACGACCAGGTCGCCCTGCGCGACGTTCTTCTCGTCGCCCGAGATGACGGCCTTACCGATGCCGCTGACGAAAGTGAGGATCTGGTCGATGTCCTCGTGCGTCTCCTCGCCGATCTCCCCACCCGGCGGGATGGTCATGATGACCAGCTGGGTGTTCTTGCCGGTCCACAGGACCCGGCGGAAGTCGGGGCTCTTCTCGGCCTCGGTCGCGATCGTGTAATGGATGACGGACGCCACGGGCGGCGCTCCTCTCGTCTCGGGGACGGACGGCTGCGGTCGGCCGCCCGCGGAGGCCGCCGACCGACGACGTGGTCCTCCTGCCCTGTCCGGCCCGCGAGTAGTCGTCCCGTCCCGGCGGTGTGGATCACGCCCGCGGGGCCGGCACCACGCCGTCGGCGGTCATCGCCGGCACCGCGCGGGCGCGGTGCAGCCGGGTCAGCCCCACCCCCACGAGCAGCAGGGCGGTCAGCAGGGCCGTGGAGATCAGGGAGAGCAGCGTCAACCGGCCGGCGGCGGCGAGGGCCGAGACCACGACCGTCTCGAGGACGGCGGCGGACCACACCGCGACGCCGGCGAGCCGGTCGGCCGCGGCGATCCCGGAGAACAGCAGCAGCTGGGCGAGCGCCAGCAGCGTGCCCAGCGCCGCGAAGAGCCATGTGGCGCTCCCGAGCTCGTCGCCGTACGCCGCACCCCCGATCAGCGGGAGGGCAGCTCCGCCCAGGGCGGCGGTGCCGGCCGTCAGCAGCGCGCCGACGGCCGCCACGGCGGCCAGCGCCGAAGGCAGCACCGCGTGCCGGCCGGCGGCGTCGCCCAGCCGGGGGAGCAGGACCACGCCGACGCCCTGCGGCAGCCAGAACGCGACCTTGGCGATGATCGAGGCGACGGCGTACTCACCCGTCGTCGCGCCGGGCAGGTGGTGGCGGGCCAGCAGCACGTCGAGGTTGAGCAGCACCACCAGGCCGAGCAACGCGCCGGCCGCCCGCAGCGACGCGGCGAGGGGCCGGCCCAGGCCGCGCACCAGCCCCGGTCGGCCCGCGGCCACCCAGCCGCCGAGCGCGGCGAGGGCCGCCCCGGCGGTCATGCCGGCGAGCGCGCCCGACGAGCTGCCGCCGATGAGCAACCCGGCGAGCCCACCGCTCAGCTTGCCCGCGCCGAAGGCCACCGTCAGGACGGCCAGCCGGCGGAACCGCCCCGCGCCCTGCAGCAGCCCCTGGTACCCCACGACCATGGTCTGCGGGAGGAGCAGCAGCGCCAGCCACACCGCGGCGCCGGCGGTGGGGAGGTGCAGGAGGGCCACCAGCAGGGGTGCGAGCGCCAGCGCTCCGGCGCTGACGCCCAGGCCCACGGCCAGGGCGGTGCTGTGCAACCGGCCGGTCGTCCGCGGGTCGCCCGCGCGTCCGCCGAGGACCAGCGCGGCGGTGGTCTGGACCCCGGTGCCCGGCACCGCGCCGACGAGCACGACGCCGAGCAGCGCGGCGAGCTCCCCGTAGGCGGCGGGGGCGAGCAGCCGGGCGGCGAGCACGGTGAACACGTAGGCGAGCGCGTTGGCGCCCAGGAATGCCACGGTCACCAGGGCCGCCGAGCCGAGCGCACGGGGTGACCGCGCCGCCGGGCCGACGTCCCGCCGGCGATTGCTCGATCCCAGTGCGCTCACCCCCATACTCTGCGCTCGTCCGCCGGGAGCCCGGCGTGCCGGCTGTCGGGACGGAGGTGCGAGCGCACGTGGACCAGCGATGGGCCCGGCCCGACGCATCGCCGTGGCCCGCGCGGGTGCTCGCGCTGGCCGTGGCCCTGCTCGTGACCGGTCCGGCGCTCGCCCCCGGCTTCGTCCTCCTCCGTGACATGGTGTTCGTACCGAGGCAGGATCTCGACCTGGACGCCCTGGGCCTCGGTGGTTCCCTGCCGCGCGCCGTGCCGGTGGACGCCGTCATGGGTCTGCTGACGGCCATCGTGCCCGGGGACGCGGTGCAGAAGGCGGTCCTCCTGGGCACGGTCTTCGCCGCCGTCCTCGGCGCCGCGCGGCTGGTTCCGCCGGGTGCCGACGGCCGGCGCGGAGTCGCGGCCGCCGTCGCGGGGCTGGTGTACGGGTGGAGCCCCTACCTCGCCGAGCGGCTGCTCATGGGGCACTGGGCGCTGCTGCTCGCCTACGCCGCGCTGCCCTGGATCGCCCGGGCGTCGCTGCGGGTGCGCGAGCGCCTGCCGGGCGCCCTGCCCCGACTGCTGCTGGTCTGCGTGCCGGCGGCGCTCACCCCGACGGGCGCCCTGCTGGCCGCCGGCCTCGTGCTCGTGCTGGTCGGTCGCGAGCGGCTGCTCGTGGCCGGGAGCGGGGTCCTGGTGCTCTCCTTGCCGTGGATCGTGGCCGGCGCGCTGCACCCCGCGGGCGGCGCCTCCGATCCCGCGGGCGTGGGCGCCTTCGCCGCGCGCCCGGAGGGCTGGGGCGGAACGCTGCTGTCGGTGCTCGGGACCGGCGGCATCTGGAACGCCGGCGCGGTCCCCGGCAGCCGCACCTCGGTGCTCGTCCCGCTGCTCACCCTGGTGCTGCTGGCCGTGGCCGCGGTCGGCTGGACCACCCGGGAGGCGCTGACCGGGCCCGCGCGCCGGCTGCTGCTGCTCGCCGCAGCCGGCGTGGTGCTGGCCTGTGCCGGCGCCGTCCCCGGCCTCGCCGACCTGCTCGAGTGGGTGGTGCGGACGGTGCCGGGCGCCGGGCTGCTGCGGGACGGGCAGAAGTGGGCGGCGTGGTGGGGGCTGGCCCTGGCCGTCGGTACCGGGCTCGGCGCCCGCCGCCTCGCCGCGGCGGTCACGGCGTGGAGCGGTTCGCCGGGCCTGGGCGGGGTCGCCGTCGCGGCCGTGCTGGCGCTCCCGCTGGTCGCCCTGCCGGACCTGGCCTGGGGCGCCGGGGGCCGGCTGCAGCCGGTCAGCTACCCGGCCGACTGGGAACGGGTCCGCGAGCGGTTGTCGGCCGAGGACGCCACCGGCGACGTCCTCGTGCTGCCCTTCGGCAGCTACCGGGCGTTCGAGTGGAACGCGGGCCGGCCGCTGCTGGATCCGGCGCCTCGCTGGCTGCCTCGCCCGACCGTCACCGATGACGAGCTCGTGGTCGGTGGCCGGGCGGTGGCGGGGGAGGACCAGCGGGCGCGCGCGGTGGCCGCGGCCGTCGACGACCCGCGGGCGCTCGCCGACCTCGGCATCGGTTGGGTGCTCGTCGAACGGGGCACCCCCGGCCGCCCCGTGCCCGCCGCCGCGATCGGGTTGCCGCTGGTGGTGGACGGTCCCGATCTCCGGCTGCACCGGGTGCCCGGCGCCCGGCCGGCGCCCGAGCCGTCCTCCGTCCGGGTGACGGCGGTGGTGGCCGCTCACGCGGTGGCGCTCGGGGTCTGCGTGGGCTCGCTGTTGTGGATCTTCGCCGGGACATCTAGCGTGACGGGCCGTCGTCGACTCCTGCGGAAGCGAGCCCCCCGATGAAGACCCTCATCGCCGTCGTGATCGCCCTCGGTGGCGGGGCCGGTCTCGCCGTCGCCGCCGTTGCCGGTGTCTCCGCCGCGGTCGACCCCGACAACTCCCTCGAGCAGGCCGGCCAGCAGGTCGACGTCCTCGACTACGGCGTGCGCTGACCGCCTGACAGCGACAGCCGCCGACAGCACGTCGGCGAAGCCCTTCACGCTCGCGTCCCAGCTGTACCCCGCTGCGTGTCGGGCGGCGGCCTCGCCCATCCGGCGGCGGGTCGCCTCGCCCGCGAGCAGTCGCTCCACGGCCTCGACCATCTCGTCGAGGTCGTCGACGAGCACCCCCGTCCGACCGTCGACCACCGACTCCCGCAGGCCACCGGCCGACCGGTACCCCACCGTCGGCACCCGGTGCGCCCCGGCCTCGGTCACCACCAGGCCCCAGCCCTCCTTGACCGACGGGCACAGGTGCACCCAGGCCCGGGCCAGCTCCTCGTGCTTGACCTGCTCGTCGAGGTAGCCGTGGAAGTCCACGAGCTCGCGGACACCGAGCCGCTCCGCCGCGGCCCGCAGCTCGTCGCCCCACCATCCCTCACCGATGACGGACAGCCGCAGGTCCGGCCACCGCGGACGCAGCCTGGCCACCACCTCGAGGGCGTGCTCCACCCGCTTGTGCGGGACGAGGCGGCACAGCACCACCAGCCTGGGCGTGGGGGAGGGCCGGGACGTCACCGGCGGCGGCTCCTCGACACCGTTGGGCACGACGGCGATCCGGTCGGCCGCCACGCCCAGCCCGACGAGCTCGGCGGCCGTGGCCCGGGAGACGGCGATGTACGGGGACCGGCGGTACACCGCCGGGGCCACCCGGGACTCCAGCCACCAGCCGAGCGCACCGCCGAACCGCCCGAACACGATGGGCCACTGCTCGCGGTGCACGTGGTGCACGAGGTTGAGCACCGGGGCCCGGGTCACCAGCGTGCTGGCGAACGGCAGGCCGTTCTGCACGTCGACCACCAGTCGGGGCCGGTGCCGCCGGACGAACGCGAGGGCGTGGGGGTACACCGAGAACCGCCCGCCGCGGCGCACCACCCGGACGCCGTTGAGCGTCTCCTCGGCCGGGGCCCGCTCGTGGGCCGCGCAGAACAGCGTGACGCGCAGGCCCGTGGCCGCGAGCCCCTCCGCCATGCGGTGGACGTACCGTTCGGAGCCCCCGCCCTCGGGGTGGCTCAGGTCCCGCCAGTTGACGAAGAGGACGTCGATCGCCGTTGATCGCATGGGCACCGCGGGAGAGTACCCGCCGGTACCAGGCTTTCGGCCAGTCCCTTCACCGAGAGGATGGGGTGCTACAGGAATGGCGCGCACCGCCACGTTCGCCCGGTCGGTCACACTTTTCCGGGCATTTCTCCGGGAGCAGTCCGACCCGGACCTGTTCTACGGAACGCTGGCCCGGGACTCCGTGCGGCAGCTCGCGGAGCACGTCGACCTGCGGGGGAGGGCCGTGCTCGACGTCGGCGGCGGCCCGGGGTACTTCGCCCGGGAGTTCCGGGCGGCCGGGGCCCGTTACACGGGGCTGGAGCCCGACGCCGGCGAGCTCGTCGCCCGGGGGGAGCCGGAGCCCGGCACGGTCCGCGGGAGCGGCGAGGCGCTGCCGATCCGCACCGGCAGCGTGGACGTCTGCTACTCGTCGAACGTGCTGGAGCACGTCGCGCACCCGTGGACCATGACGGCCGAGATGGTCCGCGTGACGAGGCCCGGGGGAACGATCTTCCTCTCCTTCACCCCCTGGTGGTCCCCGCACGGCGGCCACGAGACCGGGCCCTGGCACTACCTGGGCGGGCACCGGGCGCGACGCCGGTACCGGCGCCGCGAGGGCCGGGAGCCGAAGAACCGGTTCGGCGAGTCGCTGTTCCCGGTGTCCGTGGGGGCCGCACTGCGGTGGGCGCGGCGCTGCCCGGACGTCGACGTCGTCACGACCTACCCGCGGTACCACCCGTGGTGGGCGCGCTGGGTCGTGGCGGTGCCACTGCTGCGGGAGGTCGTCTGCTGGAACCTCGTCGTGGTGATGCGCCGCCGGTGAGCCATGCCGCCGCGCAGCGGTTCCCGGAACCGCGCAAGTGCGATCCGCCGCCCCCCGGTACCCGGGGTTACCGGCGTCCGAGTCGCCCGATCGGGTGAGGAGACGGCGGGCCTGGTACGACGCGGTATCCGCTCGGCTGTCGGCGTGGTACCGCCTCGTATCGGCTGGTCTTTGCCTTTTGGCTACCCACCAGTAGTGTTGCCGCGCCGCGATGCCAGTGGAGCTGTCGCGCCGATGCAGAGGAGCCAACCGCATGCGAGGACGCGTCATCGGGCTGATCTTGCTGGGTGCGGGGGCGTTCCTGATCGCCGCGGCGCTCTCCGTGCGACTGATCCTGGCGCCCACCATGGTGAAGCTGCCGCTGGACCAGACGGCGGAGCCCACCGCCTCCGGTAGCGGCGTGAGCTTCTTCGACCTGGGCGAGATGCGGCAGCTGCGGGGTCTGGAGGCGGAGGTCCAGCAGCGCGTGCAGGGCGATCCGGACTCCGCGGATGCCGGCGACGACGTCGCCGTCTGGAGCTTCGGGTCGACGGTGAGCGGTACCGACGGGACGCTGCTCAACGCCTCCACCTACCGGGTCTGCCTGGACCGCACCGAGGCCGTGGCCGTCGACTGCGACTCCGACCACGTCGACGACGACCGCAGCAAGGACGTCGAAGGGCTCACCCTTACGTTCCCCTTCGGCACCGAGCAGCGCGACTACGAGTTGTTCAACCCCACCACGGGCAAGGCGTTCCCCGCCCGCTTCGAGGGCGTCGAGGAGCTGGAGGGGCTTGAGGTCTACAAGTTCGTCACGACCGTGCCCGAGACCGTGATCCGGGAGGCCGAGGTCCCCGGCGCGCTCGTGGGTGACCCCGACGCGGGCACCGTCGAGGCCGAGGTGGTCTACAGCAACGAGCGGACCGTCTGGGTCGAGCCGACCAGCGGCGTCGTCGTGACGGCGTCCGAGTCGCCGAACACGGTGCTGCGCGGGCCCGACGGCACCACCGGCGTGACGATGCTGGCCGGCACCTTCAGCGGCACGGAGGAGACCATCGCCGACGGGGTGCAGCGCGCCGAGGACAACCGCAGCCAGATCACCCTCATCCAGCAGACCGTTCCCCTGGTCCTCGGAGGGGTGGGTCTCGTCCTGCTCGTCGGCGGGGCCGTCCTCGTGGCCCGGGACCGGCGCACCGGCCGGCCGGCGCACGTCGACGGCGGTCCGCGGGCGGCCACCGGCCACTGACCGGCCGGGGAGGGGGTGCCCCCTCCGGAGGTGCACCCATGGCCACGACCCTCGCGCGCGAGCCCGCCGGATCCCGTCCGGCGGGCTCCGCGCGTTCCCCGGTGCCCGTGCCGCCGGCCGTCCGCAGCGGTGGCAGCAGCCTCGTGTGGCGCGTCCGGCTGGCCGCCGTGTGCGCTGCCCTGACCGCGCTCGCGCTGACGCAGTCGTCCGGCCGCCTGGTCCCCGACACCAAGGTCGACCTCTACGTCGACCCCGCGGGCTTCCTGTCCCGGGCGCTGCAGCTGTGGGAGCCCGAAGGGTTCGCGGGCCAGGTGCAGAACCAGGCCTACGGCTACCTGTTCCCCATGGGGCCGTTCTTCGTCCTCGGCCAGGGCGCCGGCATCCCCCTGTGGTTCGTCCAGCGGCTCTGGTGGGCGGTGCTCCTGTGCACCGCGTTCCTGGGCGTGGTGTTCCTGGCCCGCCGGCTGGGGATCGGCACGCCGGCCACCGCGCTGCTGGCCGGGCTGGCCTATGCGCTCGCGCCCCGGATGGTCTCCCTCGTGGGCTCGGTCAGCATCGAGGTGCTCCCGATGGCGCTCGCGCCGTGGGTGCTGCTGCCCCTCGTCGGGGCCGCCGGGCACGGCTCGGCACGCCGCGCGGCAGCGCTCTCGGGCCTCGCGGTGTTCTGCGTCGGTGGGGTGAACGCGGTGGCCACCGCTGCCGTCCTGCCGCTGCCGGTGCTCTACCTCCTCACCCGCCAGCCGGGCCCCTTCCGCCGGCGGCTGGCGGCCTGGTGGGTGGCCGCCGTGGCGCTCGCGTCCAGCTGGTGGGCCGTCCCCCTGCTGCTCCTGGGTCGGTACAGCCCGCCGTTCCTCGACTACATCGAGACGGCCGCGACCACCACGGCCCCGACGGATCTGACGACGATCCTGCGCGGGGCCTCCCACTGGGTCCCCTACCTCGCCACGCCCACCGGTCCCTACTGGCCGGCGGGCTGGGCGCTGGCGCGGGACGCGCTACCCGTCGCCGCCACGGTGGTCCTGGCCGCCGCCGGGCTGTTCGCGCTGACCCGCAGGGGCCTGCCGGAGCAGACCTGGCTGGTGCTCGGGCTGCTCGCCGGGGTCGCCCTCGTCTCGCTCGGTCATCTCGCGGCCGTCGACGGGCTGCTCGCCGGCCGGCTGCACGATGCCCTGGACGGCGTGCTGGCCCCGCTCCGCAACGTGCACAAGTTCGAACCCGTCCTCCGGTTGCCGCTGGTCCTCGGACTGGCCCACCTGCTCGCCGTGCTGCTCCGTCGGGCGCGCGAGCACCGGACGGCCCGGTCCGGGCGCCCGGCCTGGTGGGGGCGGGCCGGCCGCGAAGGGGCGCGCGCCGCCCTCGCGCTGCTCGCCCTGGCGCTCCTCGCCACCACCTCGCCCGCGCTGGCCGACCGAATCCCCGCGCAGGGGGCCTTCGTGGCGATCCCCTCCTACTGGCAGGAGACCGCCGACTACCTCGCGGACGCGCAGCCCAGCGGGCGGGCACTGCTGGTGCCGGGGTCGTCGTTCGCCACCTACGCGTGGGGGTCCACCGGCGACGAGCCCCTGCAGGCCCTGGCGGAGTCCCCCTGGGAGGTGCGCAGCGCGATCCCGCTGACCCCGCCCGCGCACATCCGCCTCCTCGACGCGGTGGAGGAGCGGCTGGCCCGCGGCGCGGGGTCCGCGGGGCTGACCCGGTTCCTCGCCCGCGCCGGCATCTCGCACCTGGTGCTGCGCAACGACCTCGACGCCGGCCCGGCCGGTGCCACCCGTCCTGCGCTCGTGCGCCAGGCGCTGCGCGACTCCCCGGGCATCGAGCTGGTCGCCGAGTTCGGACCGGACCATCCCGCGGAGATGCCGGTCGCGGGCACGCGCTTCGACGCCGGACTCCAGGAGCCCAGCCCGGCGGTGCAGATCTTCACCGTGAGCGACCCGGCGCCGACGGCCTGGACCGCGCCGCTGTCCGACGCGGTCACCGTGCACGGCGGTCCGGATGCGGTGCTGGCGCTGGAGGAGCAGGAGCTGATCGAGGGCCGGCCGGCGGTGCTCGCGGGCGCCGACGTCGCGGGGGCAACCGGCGCGACCATGGTCAGTGACGCACTGGTCCGGCGGGAACGCACCTTCGGTCGGCTGACCGGCGCCGAGTCGTCGGGGCTCTCCCCGGACGATCCGCTCCGGCTGGCCGGCGTGGCGACCGACTACCCGGTGGCGGGGCCGGCCCTCAGCACCGTCCGGTACAGCGGGGGTACACCGAGCGCGGGGAGCTCCGCCTCGGACCCCGGCACCAGCGGCGGCGCCCGACCCGACGCCTCGCCGTGGGCGGCGGTGGACGGCGATCCGCGGACGGCGTGGCGCCCTGCCGACGACGCGACGGAGCCGGGGGCCCTGTGGTGGCGGCTGGAGACCGATGCGGAGTTCCTCGCCGGCACCGTCACCGTCACGCTGGATCCGTCGGCCGCGGAGCTGCCGCACCGGATCCGGCTCACCACCGACGCCGGCGCCTTCGACGTGGCAGTGCAGGACACCGACCAGCCGCAGCAGCTGCCCCTGCCACCGGGGCGCACGACCTCGCTGACCATCGCTCCCTCCGGGGGAGCGGCCGGGGTCCTCGCGCTGGCCGAAGTCGAGCTGCCCGGCGTCGCGGTGAGCCGCACCGTCGTCACGCCGGAACCGGCCGGGCAGGTCGACGTGTACGCGTTCGACACCTCCGGTCCGGGCCGCGCCGGCTGCCTCGTGGCCGCGGACGGCCCCCGCTGCGCGGCCGCGCTGCCCACCGGGGCGGAGGAGCCGCAGGGGCTGGACCGGGCCTTCACCGTGACCCGGCCGGCCGCCTACGAGCTGTCCGTGACGGCGGTGCCGCGGCCGGGCCCTGCGCTCGACGCGCTCCTCGCCCGGATCCGGGGGACCGACGTGGCGGTGACGGCGAGCAGCAGCGCCGTCGAGGATCCCCGAGGCAGCGCCGCGGCCGCCGTGGACGGCGATCCGGGCACCGCGTGGCTCGCCGATCGCGCTGACGGGACCCCCTCGCTCGAGCTCCGGTGGAGCGAACCCCGCACGGTCGACTCGGTGCGGATCGTCACGCGTGCCGGTCTGGCGGCTGCGGTCCCGACCGCGGTGACGATCGAGGCCGGCGGCGGCCTGCCCGCGCTCCTCGCCCTCGACGACGACGGCAGCGTCCGGTTCGCCCCGATCACCACCGACCGGCTGCTGGTCGGCCTCCGGCGGCCGCTCGAACTGTCGTCGTTCGACCCCTACAGCCGCACGACCGAGCGGCTCGGCATCGGCGTCAGCGAACTGCAGGTGGGCGAGCCGAATCCTGCGCCGGAACTCGAGGCGCCGGTCGTGGTCCCGTGCGCGGAGGGGCCCGTGGTCACCGTGGACGGGACGACGTTCCGCACCTCCGCCCGCACCACCGTCGGCGCGCTCGCCTCGTTGCAGCCGCTGCAGCTCTCGGTCTGCGGGGACGAGGGGACCGTGAGCCTCGCCGGCGGCGAGCACCGGCTGGTCGCTCCCGGCACCGACCTGCTGACCGTCGACACGGCGACGCTGACGAGGTCCGGCGCCCCCGCGGACGGGATCGACCGGCGGCCGGCCGATGTCGTCCGTTGGGACGCCGAGCACCGCCGGGTCGAGGTCGGCGCCCGTGGCGAGAGCACGCTCCTCGTGGTGCCGGAGAACACCAACCCGGGCTGGAGCGCGACCCTCGACGGGCGGCCCCTGGAGAAGGTGGCGGTGGACGGGTGGCAGCAGGGGTACGTGCTGCCACCGGGCCCGGCCGGGACGGTCGCCCTCGATTTCGGTCCCGGTTCCGCCTACCGGACGGCGCTCGGGGTCGGGGCGGGTGCCGTGCTCCTGCTCGGTGCGCTCGCGGCTCTGCCCGCGCGCCCCCGCAGGGCCCGCCCCGAGCGCGGCGGGAGCCGGGCTGCGGCAGCCGTGCTCGTGCTCGCGGCGGTGGCGGGCATCGCGCTGGTCGGTGGGCCGGTGGGGATCGGTGCGCTGGCGGTCGCCTACGTCGCCGGTCGCTGCGCCGGACGGCACCGCCACCTGGTCCTCGGCGGGGCGGCCGCCGGCGCGCTGGCCCTGTCGGGTGCGCTCCTGCTGCTCGCCCCCGGCAGCACGTCGACGGTGCGCCAGGTGTGCGCGCTGGTCGCCGTTGCCGCCGTCGTCGCCGGGGTGCTGCCCGGCCCGCCGCGGTGGATCCGTACGGCGCCGGTCGGCGGCCGCCACCGGGAGGGGTGAGCCCAGGTCAGCCGCGCGTCGCCCCCGCCGGCGGGGTCGGTCCGGCGGGGATGCCGGCCGCGTGGCCGCCCGCGCCCGTGCCGGCGCCGTCCGCCCGGGCGCCCGGGCGGTCGGGGACGAGGTTGCGCCCGCGCAGCACGAGCGGTCGCTCGATCACGCGGTAGACCACCGCGGCGACCGCGACGGCGACGAGCCACGTCACCGGAAGCACGACCACGAGCGGGTGGGTGAAGACGTCCCACAGGACGATCAGCAGCGGCATGTGGAAGAGGAACAGCCCGTAGGAGCGCTCACCCAGCCAGTCCAGCGGGCGGCTGGCGAGGAAGCGGCGTCCCCGGCCCGCCGTCTGGTCGCCGAACACCAGCGGCCAGACCGCCAGCGCGGCGACGCCCGTGTAGAGCACGTGCTTGGTGATCCCCTGTCCGGCGGTCAGCGCCGAGGAGAGGTCGACGGGCCCGGTGAACGGCCCGGCCGCCACCCAGAACAGCGCCGCGGCCGCGCCCCAGCACGTCCACGGGCTGCCGCCCAGCTCGTGCGCCCAGCGGACCGGCGCCCAGTCGGGCGAGGCCACGGAGAGCACCGCGATCGCCATGCCCGCCCCGAACCACGACGCGTAGGCCGGCAGCCACAGCGTCAGCGAACCGAGCAGGTACGGGTCCGAGGCCGCCCAGGCGAACCAGGCGAAACCCAGGAGGGAGGCCACGGCCAGCGCGGCCAGCAGGAGCCCGGGTCGCCACCGACCGCCGCTGAGCCGGAGC
The DNA here is from genome assembly GCF_054050815.1 of Blastococcus sp. SYSU DS0552. Classification (NCBI taxonomy): domain Bacteria; kingdom Bacillati; phylum Actinomycetota; class Actinomycetes; order Geodermatophilales; family Geodermatophilaceae; genus Blastococcus; species Blastococcus sp. SYSU DS0552. The sequence continues at coordinate 45,542 of NZ_JBJHAB010000023.1, read as the reverse complement.
AGCCCGGCGACGATCAGGGGGAGCAGGACGTAGAAGGAGACCTCGGTGCACAGGCTCCAGGCGTGGTCCAGGCCGTCGGCGTGCCAGCTGCGCGAGTAGATCTGGGTGAGGGTGAGGAAGCGCAACCAGTCACCGCCGCCCATCTCCCGGTTCCCGGGGAGGAACAGCATGGCCAGGACGACGCACACCCAGTACGCCGGCAGGATGCGCAGCGCCCGTCGCCACAGGAAGGCGGCGGTGCGTGGCGCCGGACGCCCCTCCGCCGCGGCGCGGAAGAGCGGCTGGGAGAGCAGGAAGCCCGAGAGCGCGAAGAACACCGCGACGCCGACGTCCAGCCGGGCCAGGGCGTAGCCACCGGTGTCGGCGGTGTACGAGCCGGTCCAGAAGGCCGCGTGCGTGGTGACCACGGCGGTGGCCGCGAGCGCGCGGAGGCCGTTGAGCGCCGGATAGCGCACGGTCAGTTCCCGCCGGGGGTGAGGGCCAGGGGCTGTCCGACGGCCACCGACGCGACGCACAGCGGGGCCTGGGGGTCGGCCACCTCGATGACGACGCTGTCGACGGGGCCGCTCACCTGCACGAACAGGTTGTGGACCCCCGCCTCCGCGAGGCCGGCACCCACGGTGTCCCCGGCTCGCACGGTCACCAGGTTCCCCACCCCGGCGAAGTAGGCGATCTGCACCAGCCACCGGCCGTCGGGCGTCCCCCGCGGCAGCTGTACCTCGGCCGGTTCCTCCCCGGCGGGCCAGCCGCAGTCCGGGGTGGGCCCGGAGCCGGACGTGCTCACGGGGTCGACGACGGCCAGCTGGCCGTGGCCCTGGTCGTCCAGGGCCACCACCTCGTCGACGACCTGCCCCTCGGCCAGGAAGGGTGGGAGCCGGGGGAGGCCGGCCAGGACGACCGACGCGCGGTTGGCCGGCGCCAGCCGCTCGGGGACGACGTGCTCGGGCACCGGGGCATCGGCGAGGACGAGGTCGACGCGCCCGGTCAGCGCCCCCTTGGCGTTGTCGACGAAGTCGCGGCCGGCGTTGGTCGACCAGTGCCGGGCGAAGCCGGCGGTCGAGAGCACGGCCCCGGCGAGGAGGGCCGAGGCGACCGCCAGTGCGACTCCGGTCCGCGTGAGCCGAGCCGTCGCCTCGGCCGTCCGGCCGCGGGTGGTCCAGGCCCGTCGGATCAGGACGGTGGGTGCCTCCCGGACCGGCAGGAAGGCGAGCCCGACCGCCAGCGCCGCCACGAGGGCCGTGGTGGCCGGCGGAACCAGGTCGGCCGCCACCGCACCCGCCGTGGCGCCGGAGGACGCGGCGCCGAGCACGGCGGTGACGACGACCACCGCGGCGAGCAGCCAGGCGCGCAGCGCCCCCCGGCGGACCAGCACGGACGCGAGGACCACCACGGCCAGGGCCACGGGGGCGCCCCAGACGAGGCCGACCGGCGGGTCGGGCGTGGCCAGCGGCGCCAGCACGGTCTCCCAGCGCCAGGGGCCGCCGACGAGACCGGGGAGCACCGTGTGCGCGAGGACGCCGGGCAGCGTGCGGAGGCCTTCGCCCAGGGCGGCCCCATCGACGAGCGGGTCATCGGAGAGGAGCAGGCGCGCGCCGAGGCCGACGGCCACGGCGGCGGCGTGGGCCGCCCAGGCGATCCGCCACCGGGCGAGGGTGCGCAGCCTGGCCCGCAGCGGGCCGGTGGTCGCCCAGAGCACGGTGCCGGCCAGGAGCAGCAGCGGCACCAGCGCGGCCTCCACGGCGAACAACACCCCGGCCGCGACGGCCAGCGCGCTGGTGAGGGCCTGTGCGGGCGAGCCCGAGCGCAGGAGGTGCACGTGCCCGCGGACGGCGACGAGGAGGGCCAGCTGGAGCGGGAGCTGCACCACGGCCGCGCTCCACCACGTCCCGCCCACGAGCGTGAGCGAGCTGGTCAGGTAGACCGTCAGCGGGAGCAGCACCGTCGGCCGGCGGCCGAACAGCTCGACCAGCAGCCGGTACAGGAGGAGGTCCACGAGCAGCTGCCCGAGGAGCTCGAGCCCCACCAGCGCCGGCCAGGACAGCGGGGCGATGGCCGCGACGCCCCGGGCCAGGCCCACGGCGCCGGGAGGTCCGGGGACGTCGACCGGCAGGCCGGCGGCCACCGCGGCCGCGAGGAAGTCCGGCCCGGTGAGCCAGCCGCTCGCCGCGGCCCAGCCCCGGAGGGCGAGGTGCCCGGCGATGAGCACGGCCGCGACCACCGGGACGACGGTCGCCCGGTCGATGCGCAGCTGCACGACGGCGGTCCCCGGACGCGACGGGGCCTCCGCAGGCGCGCCGGCGTCGACGCGCGGGGGTGCGCTCATGGGGCTCCGTCCACTGTGACCCGGGTTCCGGGGCAGCGTAGACAGCGCGGCTACCGAGCGGTAGTACCCGCCGGTACCACCTCGGACACCGCTAGGGACGGCGCTCGAGCAGCCCGACCACCGTCGCCGTGGCGGCGTCGACGTCCTCGGGCAGCTGCGCGGCCTCCCCGCGTTCCACCCGTGCCAGCATCAGCTCGTTGACGCCGCCCACTGCGGCGAGCACCAGTTCCCGACCGACCGGGCGCACCTCGTCGGGGTGGTCCTGCGCCAGCCCGCCGGCCACCTCGCAGATGAGGTCGACGTACTGGTCGAACACCTGCCGGCGCAGCGCCCGGGCCCGCGGGCCGGCCGCCTGCACCTCGACCAGCGCCGCCCAGGCGACGGCCGGCCCGGCGGCGAGCGTCTCCAGGTAGGCGCCGATGCCCGCGCGCAGCCGGCCGCGCCAGGGGAGCCCGGCCGCGTGCGCCTGCTCCTGCGCCCGGCGCACCGTGTCGAGCACCTTCTCGTTGGCCCGGCTGTAGAGCTCGAGGAGGCACTCCTCCTTGTCGCGGAAGTGGGCGTAGACGATCGTCTTCGACACCCGGCCCTCGCGCGCGATGTCGGAGATCGTGGTGGCCTGGTACCCCTTCTCCGCCATGCAGGTGGCCAGGGCCCAGAGGATCCGTCCGCGGCGGTGACCGTCGTCCACGGAGGGATCGTCGGTGGGGTCGACCAAGGGGTCCATCGGCTCGCAAGAGTAGTGCGCCGGGAGGGTGCGGTGAGGGAACTCACCGGCCCGGCGTGGAATGGCCGACCGCGTTGCGGTGTCCTGTCCAGGTGACCTCCGTCCCGGCCGCCCGCCCGTCGGCCCGCGCCTACGCGATGTGGCTGGTCGGGCTGCTGGCGTACGCCGTCGCCGTCTTCCACCGGTCCTCGCTCGGCGTGGCGGCGGTGGAGGCGCAGGAACGGTTCTCGGCCGGGGCGTCGGCGGTGTCGCTGTTCCTCGTGCTGCAGCTGGCCGTCTACGCGGCGCTGCAGGTGCCGGTGGGCGTGGCGCTGGACCGGTTCGGATCCCGCCGGATGATCCTGGCCGGGGCCGTGACGATGGCCGGAGGCCAGCTCCTGCTCGCGCTGGCCACCGACGTGCCGACGGCCGTCGCCGCCCGGGTGCTGGTGGGCGCGGGGGACGCGATGACCTTCATCAGCGTGCTGCGCATCGTCGCCCTGTGGTTCCCCGGGACGTCGGCGCCGCTGATCACCCAGCTCACCGGCATCCTCGGGCAGATCGGATCGGTCGCCGCGGCGTACCCGCTCGTGACGCTGCTGCACGCCACCTCGTGGACGGCGACGTTCCTCGGTGCCGCAGCGACCGGCGCGCTCGTCGCCGTGCTCGTGGCAGCAGCGCTTCGGGACGCCCCGCCCGGCACGGTCCGGCCGGTGGCGCCACCGGTGGCGGAGCTCCGCCGCGGGCTGGTCGACACCTGGCGGGAGCCTGGAACCCGGATCGGCCTCTACACGCACCTGGTCACCCAGTTCTCCGGCACCGTGTTCGCACTGCTCTGGGGCTATCCGTTCCTGGTGGTCGGCCAAGGGCTCGCGCCCGGCACGGCGGCCGGCCTGCTCACCCTCCTGGTGCTGGTCGGGATGGGCGTCGGGCCGGTGCTGGGCAAGCTGTGCGCCCGCTGGCCGCTGCGCCGCTCGGTGCTCGTCTTCGGCATCCTGACCGCCACCGCCACGATCTGGACCGTCGTCCTGCTGTGGCCCGGGCGTGCCCCGCTGTGGCTGCTGGTCGTGCTCGTGGCGGTGCTCGGCACCAACGGTCCCGGCTCGATGATCGGGTTCGACTACGCCCGCACGGAGAACCCGGTCGAGCGGCAGGGCAGCGCCAGCGGTGTGGTCAACGTCGGCGGGTTCGTCGCCTCGCTCCTGACGATCCTGGCCGTCGGGGCGGTGCTGGACCTGCTCACCCCCGGCGCGTCCACCGACTACGACCTGGACGCCTTCCGGGCGGCGTTCGCCGTGCAGTACCTGTTCTGGGCGATCGGCCTGGCCGGGGTGGTCCGGCACCGTCGGGAGCTCCGCTCGCGGCTGGCCCGGGACGGCGTGGTCCTGGTACCGCTGCACGCCGCCGTCCGCGTCCGGCTGCGCTCGGCCGGGCGCTCCGCGCAGCGGCCGGGGGCGGGGCGGGACCGGAGCCGGCGGCCCGGGAACCGGTAGCGTCCGCCGTCCGGGTCATGAGATCGGTGGGTGCGATGAGCTTCGACCAGGTGCGCAGGGACTGGACGACCCTGGGGGCGGAGGACCCGCTCTGGGCCGTCCACGTGGCCGCGGACAAGCGTGGTGGGCGGTGGGACGCCGACGCCTTCCTCGAGCTCGGCCGCCGGGACGTCGGGGTCGCGCGCGAGCAGCTGGCCGGGCTCGGGCTACCCACCACGTGGGACCGCGTCCTGGACTTCGGCTGCGGTGCCGGCCGGCTGAGCCAGGCGCTCGCGGAGCACGCGCGCGAGGTGGTGGGCCTCGACGTCTCCGCGCCGATGCTGGAGACCGCTCGCCGCCTGGACCGCAGCGGCGGACGCGTCCGCTTCGTGCTCGGGGAGGACCCCGACCTGCGGGCCTTCCCGGACGAATCGTTCGACCTCGTCTACACCGAGCGGGTCCTCCAGCACCTGCCGCGCCCGGTCCTCGAGACGTACCTGGCGGAGTTCGCCCGCGTGCTGCGCCCCGGAGGTGTGGCCGTGGTGCACTGCACCACCCGGCCGATGTGGACCCTGCGTGGTGTCGTGTGGCGGGTGGCGCCGGCGCCGCTGGTGCGGTGGGCGCAGCGGCGCCTGCTCGGCTACCCAGCACCGATGCGGATGACCGGGGTGCCCGAGCGGCGGGTGGCCGACCTGGTCGCGGTGCACGGGGCGGAGGTTCTGGACGCCGCCCCGGTCGACGAGCCCGCGACGCACTGGCGGGCACGGCGCTACGTCGTCCGGCGCCGCCCCGCCGGAGGTGCGCCCGCCGGCTGAGATCGGCGGCCGCCCGGCGCCGCGAGCGGTTGCCACGCCGTGCGCGGTGCGGGCACGATGCGGCCAACGGAGGGGCCGGTCAGGGGGGTGTTCGTGGACGTCGTGGTCGGGCTGGACTCGGGCACCACCGCGACGAAGGCGGTCACCGCGGGCACCGACGGCCGCATCCGCGACGTCGCCAGCGTGGCCTACCCGCTCCTCGTGCCGGCCCCCGGCCGGGCCGAGCTCGACGCCGTGCGCCTGGCCGCGGCGGCCGTCGAGGCGCTGGGCGAGGTCGCCGCCCTGGCCCGGGACCGGGGGGACTCGGTCGTCGCCGTCTCGCTCAGCGCGGCGATGCACGGCCTGGTGCCCATGGACGACGAGGGGAGCCCGCTCGGCCCGGTGGTGACCTGGGCCGACGACCGCGCGGCGCAGTGGGCCCAGGCGCTGGTCGCCGACGGCCGCGCCCCGGACCTGCACGCCCGCACCGGCACCCCCGTGCACGCGATGTCCCCGCTGGTCAAGCTGTCGTGGGAACGGGCCGAGGACGCCGACCGGGTGGCCCGGGTGCCCCGCTGGGGCGGGGTGAAGGAGCTGGTGGTGGCCGCCCTGTGCGGCGGGGGGCACGTGGTCGACCGGTCCTGTGCGTCGGCCACCGGGCTCTACGACCTCCGCGCCGGGCGGTGGGACGAGGAGGCGCTGAGCATCGCCGGCGTCCGCCCCCGCCAGCTCGGCGAGGTGCTGCCGACGACGGCGGTGCTGCCCGGCCTGCGCCCGGAGGTGGCCGCCGCCACGGGGCTGCCGCCCGGTCTGCCCGTGGTGATCGGCGCCTCCGACGGGGTGCTGGCCAACCTGGGTGTCGGCGCCGTGAGCCCGGATGTCGCCGCGGTCTCGCTGGGCACGAGCGGGGCCATGCGCGTCGTCGTCCCCCGCCCGACGGTCGACCCGGGGCGCCGGTTGTTCTGCTACGCCCTCACCGACGACGCCTGGGTGGTCGGCGGCGCCATCAACAACGGCGGGTCGGTGGTGCGCTGGGCCGCCCAGGCGCTGGCCGCCGGCCCCGAGGGCGCCGAGGGCCCCGCGGGCGAGGCCGCCGACGACCTCGACGCGCAGCTGCTCGAGGAGGCTGCCGCGGTTGCGGTCGGCAGTTCGGACCTGCTGTGCCTGCCCTACTTCCTCGGCGAGCGGGCGCCCTGGTGGCGGTCGGGGATGCGGGGGGCCTACCTGGGGCTGCGGCGCGAGCACCGCCGGGCGCACCTGGTGCGCGCCGCCGTCGAGGGCGTCTGCCAGCAGCTGGCGCTGGTGCGGGACGCCTTCGCCGCGACGGACGTGCCGGTGCGGGAGGTCCGGGCGACCGGCGGCGCGGTGGCCTCCCCGCTCTGGATCCGGACGCTCGCGGCGGCCCTCGACCTGCCGGTGCGGGTGGCCGACTCCCCGGAGGGCACCGGCCTGGGCGCCTGCCTGCTGGGGTGGCACGCGCTCGGGGAGCTGCCCGACCTCGGCGCCGCCACCGCGCTGGTCGCCGTGCACGAGCCGGTGCTGCCGGACCCCGACGCCGTCGCCGTGTACCGGCGGCTGCGCCCCCTCGTCGACCGGTCCACCACGGCCCTGGCCGACGTCCTGACCACGCTCGACGCCCTGGACGACGCCCCGAACCCCCCGACCTGAGCCTCGTGGAGGAGCCATGCCCGACGCAGAACCGGCGCTGAGCGCCGGAGTGCTGCTGCTGATCGCCGCGATCGCGGTCGGCGTCCTGCTCTTCCTGATCATGAAGGTGAAGCTGCACGCCTTCCTGGCCCTGATCCTGGTCAGCCTGGCGGTGGCGCTGGCGGCACAGGTGCCGCTGGAGGACGTGGTCACCACCATGACCGCCGGTTTCGGCTCCACGCTGGCCAGCGTCGCGCTGCTCGTGGGGATCGGGGCGATGCTGGGCCGGCTCTTCGAGCACAGCGGCGGCGCCCAGGTGCTCGCCGACAGCCTGATCAAGCGCTTCGGCGAGCAGCGGGCACCGCTGGCCCTCGGCATCGCCGCGCTGCTGTTCGGCTTCCCGATCTTCTTCGACGCCGGGCTCGTCGTCTTCCTGCCCATCGTGTTCACCGTGGCCCGCCGGCTGGGGGGTTCGCTGCTCACCTACGGGCTGCCGGTGGCCGGTGCGTTCGCCGTCATGCACGCCTTCGTGCCGCCGCACCCGGGCCCGGTCGCCGCGGCCGGGCTGATCGGTGCCGACATCGGCCTGGTGCTCGTCTTCGGCCTGCTCATCGGCGTCCCGACGTGGTTCCTGGGCAGCTACCTGTTCGGGCTCTGGGCCGGGCGCCGGTTCGAGCTCCCCGTCCCGACCATCCTGGCCGGGGAGCCGAAGACGGCGGACGACGCCCCGGACCCGTCGGTCGAGGGCAGCTCGCCCGGGATCGCCACCGGCGGGCGGGCCGCCACCGGGACGGCGACCCGGCCCGCACCGCCGCGGTTCGCCACCGTGATCTCGGTGCTGCTCCTCCCGATGCTGCTGATCTTCCTCAACACAGGCCTGACCACGCTCGCCGCCGAGGGGATCGTGGACGAGGAGTCGGCGGTGGTCCGCTGGGGTCAGCTGATCGGGGCGACGCCGATCGCGCTGCTGATCACCGTGCTGCTGGCCATGTGGGTGCTGGGTCGGCGCCGCGGCGACAGCGGCGCAGAGGTCGAGTCGGTGCTCAACAGCGCGCTCGGGCCGGTCTGCGCGATCATCCTGATCACCGGCGCCGGCGGCATGTTCGGCGGCGTGCTGCGGGCCAGCGGCATCGGCACCGCGCTGGCCGACGTCCTCGGCGACATCGGCCTGCCGGTCATCGTGGCGGCGTTCGTCGTCTCCGCTCTGATCCGGGTGGCGCAGGGCTCGGCCACGGTCGCGCTGACGACCGCAGCCGGCCTGATCGCCCCCGTGGTGGCGGCCACCGACGGGCTCAGCTCCGTGGACCTCGCGCTGATCGTCATCGCGATCGCCGGTGGCGCGACGGTGCTCTCGCACGTCAACGACTCGGGCTTCTGGCTGGTCAGCCGGTTCTTCCAGATGGACGAGAAGACCACCCTGAAGACCTGGACGGTGATGGAGACGCTGCTGGGCACGATCGGTTTCGTGCTGGCGCTGGTGCTCAGCATCTTCCTCTGACCGTGGCGCCTCCGACGGACGAGCTGTCGGGCCGGGCCGACCGTGGCAGGGTGGAGGAATGACGCTCGCCTCGCGCGCCGCCGCGGCCGGCCTCTCCGCCCTGGCAGCCGTCGCCGCCCGTGACCTGATGCAGCGCGAGCACTCGCTGCTGCGCAACTTCCCGGTGATCGGCCATGCGCGCTACCTGATCGAGTCGATCGGGCCGGAGCTGCGCCAGTACCTCGTGGCCGGCAACAACGAGGAGCGGCCCTTCACCCGCGACCAGCGGCGCTGGGTCTACGCCTCCAGCAAGCAGGAGAACAACTACTTCGGCTTCGGCACCGACAACGACCTCGAGTTCACCGCCGGCTACCCGGTGATCAAGCACGCCACCTTCGGGGCCTCCGTGCCGGCCACCGACGTGCACACCGGGCAGGGCGTCGCCCTCCCGTGCGCCAAGGTGCTGGGTGCCGCGCGGGGCCGGGCGGGGGCGTTCCGGCCCGAATCGGTGGTCAACATCTCCGCGATGAGCTTCGGCTCGCTGTCGGGTCCGGCGATCGAGGCGCTCAACCGCGGTGCCGCGCTGGCCGGTTGCCTGCACAACACCGGCGAGGGCGGCATCTCGCGGCACCACCGGCACGGCGGCGACCTGGTCTTCCAGATCGGGACGGCGTACTTCGGCTGCCGCGACGAGCACGGGCGGTTCGACCTGGACCGGCTCAAGGCCCTCGTGGCCTCCGCGCCGGTGCGGGCGCTGGAGATCAAGCTCAGCCAGGGCGCCAAACCGGGCCTCGGGGGAGTGCTGCCGGCGGCGAAGGTGTCGGCCGAGATCGCGGAGGCGCGCGGCGTCCGGGAGGGCGTGGACTGCATCAGCCCGTCCCGGCACGCGGAGTTCTCCGATCCCGACAGCCTGCTGGACTGGGTGGAGCTGCTGGCCGCCGAGACCGGCCTGCCGGTCGGCATCAAGTCCGCGGTCGGGGACCTCTCCTTCTGGGAGGAGCTGACCGACCTGATGGCGTCCACCGGCCGGGGCGTCGACTTCGTGACCATCGACGGTGGCGAGGGCGGTACGGGCGCCGCGCCGCTGATCTTCACCGACACGGTGTCGCTGCCGTTCCAGGTGGGCTTCGCCCGGGTCTACTCGGTCTTCGCGCGCAAGGGGCTGCACGACTCGGTCGTCTTCATCGGGGCCGGCAAGCTCGGCCTCCCGGACAACGCGACCGTCGCCTTCGCGCTGGGCTGCGACATGGTGAACGTCGGCCGGGAGGCGATGCTGGCCATCGGCTGCATCCAGGCGCAGAAGTGCCACACCGACACGTGCCCCACCGGCGTCGCCACGCAGAACGCCTGGCTGGTGCGCGGCCTGGACCCGGAGCTGAAGTCCGTCCGGGCCGGCAACTACGTGCGCACCCTGCGCCGCGACCTGCTCAAGGTCGCCGAGGCGTGCGGCGTACCCCACCCGGGGCTCATCGAGACCGACTCGGTCGAGATCCTCACCGGGCGCACCGCCTCGAGCCCGCTCGCGTCGGTCTACGGGTACGAGCCGGGCTGGGGGCTGCCCTCGGCCGCCGACCGCGCGGCGATCACGGCGATCATGTGCGGGCATGGCGAGCAGGGCGGCACCGCACCGCCGTCCGAGGACGCCGTCGGCTGAGTGAGGGCCCCGCGCTCCGACCCGTCGCCGGCCCGACGCCGATGGCGCCGAGGTCGAGGAGTGGGCCGGCCCCGGCCGGGGAAGACCAGGGAGCACCCGCACCCGACATCGGTCGGCCGTCCGGAGGAGAGCCCATGAACCGCACGTCCCTGCCCACCCGTCGCTGGCGTTCGGCCGCGGCGGGGATCGCCCTCGCGGCCGCGGCGTTCACCACGACCGCCTGCGGCGCCGAGGAGCCCGCCGAGGAGGGCGGCATCGTCGAGCAGGAGGAAGGCGGCGGCGAGGGCGAGCAGGAGGAGGGCGAGGAGGAGGACGACTGACCCGACGGGCCGGCCGCCCCGCCGGCGGGCCTCAGCTGCCGCGGAGCAGGTCCTCGAACGAGGTCGTCGGGTCGGCGAAGGGATCCGCCGGGACGGCCGGGGGGCGGCCGGCGACCAGGTCGGCGAGCTCGCCTGCCGCGCGGCGCACCCGGCCGGAGAGGCCGGGGCCGCCGTCGGTGCCGCCCGCCCAGTCCTCGGGCGCGGCGAAGACCGCGGTCGGGACCACCGTCGCGCGCAGGTAGGCGAAGAGCGGGCGCATCGCGTGCTCGAGCGCCAGCGAGTGCCGGGCGGTTCCCGCCGTCGCCCCCAGCAGCACGGGCCTGCCGGTGAGGGCGTCCTTGTCCAGCACGTCGACGAAGGTCTTGAACAGCCCGCTGTAGGACGCCGAGAAGATCGGGGTCACGGCGATGAGCCCGTCGGCCCCGGTCACCGTGTCGACGGCGCGGCGGAGCCCCTCGTTCGCGAAGCCGGTCAGCAGGTTGTCGGCGAGGTCGCGGGCGTGTTCGCGCAGCTCGACGACCTCGACGGTCGCGGTGATGCCGCGGTCGGCCAGCGCGGCTTGCGCGGCCGCGGTCAGCCGGTCGGCCAGCAGCCGGGTCGACGACGGGTTGCTCAGCCCGGCGCTGACGACGGCGAGGGTGCGCGTGCTCATCGGACCTCGATCTCCTCACGGGCCTGGCCCGTGACGCTGTCGCCATCGGCGTGCACGGTGGCGTCCTTCGCCCCGCCGGCCGCGGCGACGCGGGAGGCGTGGGTGGGGGCGTCCGGCACGTGCGCCGGCTTGAGAGCGGCGAACTCGCGGCGCAGCACCGGCACGACCTCCTCGCCGAGGATGTCCAGCTGCTCCAGCACCGTCTTCAGCGGCAGGCCGGCGTGGTCGATGAGGAACAGCTGCCGCTGGTAGTCCCCGACGTAGTCGCGGAAGCCCAGCGTGCGCTCGATCACCTGCTGCGGGCTGCCCACGGTCAGCGGCGTCTGGGTGCTGAACTCCTCGAGCGACGGGCCGTGGCCGTAGACCGGGGCGTTGTCGAAGTAGGGGCGGAACTCGTCCACCGCGTCCTGGCTGTTCTTGCGCATGAACACCTGCCCGCCCAGGCCCACGATCGCCTGGTCGGCGCTGCCGTGGCCGTAGTGCTCGAAGCGGCGGCGGTAGAACTCCACCATCCGCTGGGTGTGCTCCGCCGGCCAGAAGATGTGGTTGTGGAAGAAGCCGTCGCCGTAGTACGCGGCCTGCTCGGCGATCTGCGGGGAGCGGATCGAGCCGTGCCACACGAACGGCGGGACGCCGTCCAGGGGCCGGGGCGTGGAGGTGAAGCCCTGGAGCGGGGTGCGGAACCGCCCCTGCCAGTCGACGACGTCCTCGGTCCAGAGCCGGCGCAGCAGCGCGTAGTTCTCCACCGCCAGCTCGATCCCGTTGCGGATGTCCTGCCCGAACCACGGGTAGACCGGTCCGGTGTTGCCGCGGCCCATCATGAGGTCGACCCGGCCGTCGGCCAGGTGCTGCAGCATCGCGTAGTCCTCGGCGATCTTCACCGGGTCGTTCGTGGTGATCAGCGTCGTCGACGTCGACAGCTGCAGCCTCTGCGTCCGCGCCGCGATCCACGCCAGCGTGGTCGTGGGGGAGGAGGAGAAGAACGGCGGGTTGTGGTGCTCGCCGAGGGCGAAGACGTCGAGCCCGACCTCCTCGGCCTTCTGCGCGATGGTCAGCACCGCCTTCAGCCGCTCGGCCTCGGTGGGGGTGCGGCCGGTCGTGGGGTCGGTGGTGATGTCGCTGACGGTGAAGACGCCGAACTGCATCTCGATCTCCAAACTGGTTGAGCATGCAATCATCTCAGCCGGGTCAACGCGGCGTACCCCGGCTCTATGCCCGGTCGCCCCTCCGGGTGGCCAGCGCCGGTGAAAGCGATCCGTAACTGATCCGGCACGCCCTGCCGTGGCGCCACCGGGGTGCCCGCGACACGGGTCACGGAGCAATCACGGCCGCCCGCGCGCCGTGCGGCCCTCTGGCAGATTCCGCTTCACCTACTTCCCAGGGGGGCCATCCGGATGCTCCGGCGTGTCGAGTTCGTCGCCAACCGTGCCCAGGACGAGGGGGTGCCGCCGGACGGGAGTGCTCCGCGGCCCTCGCAGCCGGCGAGCGATCTGGAGGCCTTGCTGGACCACCGGCCCACCTTCCGGGGCTCCGTGCGTGGCTACGACCGGCTCCAGGTCGACAACTACGTCGCCTGGGCCGAGGGCGAGCTCGCCGCCGCGCACCGCGAGCGCGAGCACCTGCTGGACCGGGTCGTCGCCTGCGGCACCGAGCTGGAGATCTCCCGGCGGCTGCTCGCCGAGCAGCCGGTCGGTCGGGACCGTCCGGTGGTCAGCGCACGGGTGGGGGAGGTGCTGCGACTGGCCGAGGACCAGGCGGCGCAGGTGCTGGACGCCGCCGAGGCCGAGGCGGCGCAGCTGCGGGCCGATGCCCGCCTGGAGGCCGACGCCCGGCTGCGCAAGGCCCACGAGATCAAGGAGCTGGCCATCGACGTCGCCGACCAGCTCCGCGTGAACGCGCAGCGGGACCGGGCCGAGGGTGCAGCCGTCCTGGAGAAGGCCCGCGCCGACGCCGAGGAGCTGCTGCGCGCCGCGGCGGCCGAGCGGGACCGGCTGGCCGCCGAGGCCGCGGCGGAGCGGGACCGGCTGGCCGCCGAGGCTGCGGCGGAGCGGGACCGGCTGGCCGCCGAGGCCGCGGCGGAGCGGGAGCGCGTCGCGGAGCAGGCCCGGCGCGACCGGGCCGCAGCCGAGGAGGCGGCCGGCGCCCGCCTGGCCGCGGTGCGGGCGGAGTTCGAGGACCTGTGCAGGCAGCGCGACCAGGCCCGGGAGTCGCTGCGGTGCCTGACCGACCGGATCGGCGCGGCGCTGCAGGCGGTCGGCGTGCCGCCGGCCGAGGAGCTGGCGCTCCTGGGCGCGCGGCGCGAGCCCGTCGCGGGCTGACGGCGCGGCGCGGCGGCGCCGGTGACGTGACCGGCCCCGCGTGATGAGAGGCTGACCCCCACGGTGATCGCACCGGCGCGCGCCAACAGGGAGGTCAGCGGTGGACGAGGTCCGTGAGGTCGTTCAGGTCGAGGGTGGCGTCGTCGTCGGGCACGACGGTTCCAAGTGCGCGCAGGAAGCGCTGCGGTGGGCCGGTCGGCTGGCCCACCGCGCCGACGTCGACCTGCACGTGGTGCGCGCCTGGTCGATGACGACCGCACCGCGGCCCGCGACCTGGGAGCCGGGCTACGTGCCGCCGCTGCCCGACTGGGAGCAGGCGGTGCACGACGAGCTCACCGCGCACGTGGCCGCAGCCGGTCTGGACCCCGCGGTGCGGGTCACCGGCCACGTCGTCCACCGCGCGCCGGTGCCCGGCCTGCTCGCCGCCGCCGAGGGGGCGGCCCTGCTGGTGGTCGGTGCGCGTGGACGCGGTGGCTTCTCCGGGCTCCTGCTCGGCTCGGTCAGCGACCAGCTGGTCCACCACGCCGCCTGCCCGGTCACGGTGGTGCGCACCGGGGCCCAGGGGCGGGACTTCACCGCCGACGAGGTCGGCGCCGCCGTCGGGGAGTGACGCCGACGGCCCGGGGCGGGCGTCGGGCAGACTGCCGCTGACCTGCGGACCCACCGCGGGCAGGCGGCGGGAGGAGACGCGCGTGCGCGACTTCGCGGGCACGACGGTGGTACCGGTCGGCGAGGGGCCGGAGGACGTGCTCGTCGACGCGGCCGGGCGGGTCTACACCGGTCTGGCCGACGGCCGGGTCGTGCGCACGGCAGGACCGGGCGCCCCGGTCGAGGCGGTCGCCCGCGTGCCGGGCCGTCCGCTGGGCCTGGAGTTCCTCGGGGCGGACGAGCTGCTGGTGTGCGCGTCCGACGCCGGGCTGCTGGCGGTCTCGCTGGCCGACGGGGCGGTGCGGACGCTGGTCGACCGGGTGGCCGGCCGCCGGCTGGAGGCGGTGAACAACGCAGCCGTCGCCGCGGACGGCACGATCTACTTCACCGACTCCTCCCAGCGGTTCCGCATCCCGCAGTGGCGGGCGGACCTGGTCCGGCGGACCGCCAGCGGCCGGCTGTTCCGCCGCACCCCCGACGGCACCGTGACCGAGCTGCTCGGCGGGCTGGAGTTCGCGAACGGGGTCGCGCTCGCCGCGGACGAGTCCTGGGTGGCGGTCGCCGAGACCGGCGCGGCGCGGCTCCGGCGAGTGTGGCTGACCGGCGCCCGGGCCGGCGCGAGCGAGGTGTTCGTCGACGACCTCCCCGGCCATCCCGACAACATCGCGCTGGGATCCGACGGGCTGGTGTGGATCACCCTCCCCAGCCCGCGCGTCGCGGCGCTGGCCGCCATCCACCGGCTGCCCGCACCGCTGCGGGCGCTGCTGAGCGCGCTGCCGCCGGCTCTGCAGCCCAGCCCCGGCCGGACGCTGGGGGTGCTCGCCGTCGACGAGCACGGGGCGACGGTGCACCGGTTCAACGGGGAGATCCCCGGGTTCGAGATGCTCACCGGGGTGCGCGAGTCCGGCGGCACCCTGTGGTTCGGCAGCCTCACCGGCAGCACGGTGGCCACGGTCGCCGTCTGACGGCCGGGATCAGTCCGGCGCCGGCGTGCCGTAGACGGCGGGGAGCCAGATGCCGAGCAGGACCTCGACGACGTCCTGCTCGGCGACAGCGGGGCCGTCCCCGCTGAAGGTGGCGTAGAGCACCCGCTCGTTCATCGAGGTCAGGGCGACGGCGAGGTCGCGCGCAGCCGGCCCCGGCGGCGCGGCGCCCCGCGCGCGCTCGGCGTCGATCGCCGCCGCCGAACGCTGCACCCAGCGCTCGAGCACCGCCGACCACAGCGCGCGCACCTCGTCGTTGGTGGAGCGGGCCTGCGCCCAGGCGACGGTGAGCGAACGGTGGGTCCGGAAGGTGTCGTAGTAGGCGCCGATCGCGCGTGCCCAGCCGTCCCGCGCCCCGGCCGCCGGGGTGTCGAACGCCCGGCGCATCGCCGTGTCGGCCTCGGCCACGACGCGATCGAGCAGCGAGAGCAGTACCGCGTCCTTCGACGAGAAGTAGAAGTAGAACGTCGGGCGGGAGATGCCGGCGCCGCGCGCGAGGTCGTCGACCGAGATGGCCGCCAACGGCCGTTCGGCGAGGAGGCGCTCGGCGGTGGTGAGGATCGCGAGCTCCCGGTCGTCGCCGGAGGGCCGGACCGGACGCCGTCCCCGCCCAGCAGCGGGCACATGACTCGCGGCAGCCGGCACGGAGCGGAGGATAGCCGCACGCGGCCCCGACTCGACACCCCGTTGACTCCCTCGACACTGCGTCGATAGCGTCGGCGGGCCACCCGCGGCGCGGGGTGCGGCCGAACGGCCCGGCGGAGCGAACCGGAGAGTGCTGGCATGACCACCGAGCACGTGGACGTCCTGATCGTCGGCGCCGGGCTCTCCGGTGTCGGTGCCGCCTGCCACCTGGAACGGGAGCGGCCGGGGACCAGCTACGCGGTGCTGGAGTCGCGGGCGGCGCTGGGCGGGACCTGGGACCTGTTCCGCTACCCGGGCATCCGGTCGGACTCGGACATGTTCACCCTGGGCTACTCCTTCCGCCCGTGGCGGGAGCCCGAGTCGATCGCCGACGGGCCGACCATCCGCCGGTACATCGAGGAGACGGCCCGCGAGTACGGCGTCACGGAGAGGATCCGCTACCACCACCGCGTCGTGTCGGCGGAGTGGTCGAGCGCCGAGGCCCGCTGGGCGGTCACCGCCGCGCGCGCCGACACCGGCGAGACGGTCACCCTCACGTGCACGTGGCTGTCGGTCTGCTCCGGCTACTACCGCTACGACCAGGGGTTCCGGCCGGAGTTCCCGGGCGAGCAGCGCTTCCGGGGGCAGCTTCTCCACCCGCAGCACTGGCCCGAGGGCATCGACCTGACCGGCAAGCGGGTCGTCGTCGTCGGTAGCGGCGCCACCGCGGTCACGCTGGTGCCCAACCTGGCGGAGCAGGCCGAGCACGTGACCATGCTGCAGCGCACGCCCAGCTACGTCATGTCGCTGCCCGGCCGTGACCCGATCGCGCAGAAGCTGCGGGCGCGGCTGCCGGAGCGGGTGGCCTACTCGGTCGTGCGGTGGAAGAACGTGCTCACCAGCACCGCGCTCTACCAGCTCAGCCGGCGCCGGCCGGCCCTGGTCCGCTCGCTGATCCGTCGCATGACGCAGAAGCAGCTGCCGGGGGTCGACGTCGACACGCACTTCAACCCGCCCTACGACCCCTGGGACCAGCGGCTGTGCCTGGTGCCCGACGGAGACCTGTTCCGAGCCCTCCGCCGGGGCGCGGCGTCCATCGTCACCGACCGGATCGCGACGTTCACCGAGGAGGGGATCGAGCTGACGTCGGGCGAGCACCTGGCGGCCGACGTCGTCGTCACCGCGACCGGCCTGAACCTGCTGCCGGTCGGCGGGATGCGGATCGTGGTCGACGGGGAGCCGGTCGAGTTGCCCGAGCGGGTGTCCTACAAGGGCATGATGCTCTCCGGCGTGCCCAACTTCGCCATGGTCATCGGGTACACGAACGCCTCGTGGACCCTCAAGGCCGACCTGGTCAACCGCTACGTCTGCCGCCTGCTGGACCACCTCGAGGAGCACGGCTACGCGTCGGCCACGCCGGTCGCCCCCCCGGAGGGCGGGGGAGCGCCCTTCCTCGACCTCGCGGCGGGCTACGTCCAGCGCAGCCTCGCCGGCCTGCCGCAGCAGGGGCGCCGCACACCCTGGCGGCTGCACCAGAACTACCTGCGGGACGTCGCCATGATGCGCCGGGGCTCGCTCGAGGACGAGGGCATGACCTTTCAGCCGCGCGTGCCCGCAGCCGCCCACGCGGATCGGGTCGTGGCCTGATGGGGCCCTACGCCTTCGCGGGCGGGACGGCGGTCGTCACGGGCGCCGCCAGCGGGATCGGCGAGGCGCTGGCCGTGCAGCTGGCCGACCGGGGCAGCCACCTGGTGCTGCTGGACCGCGACGCCGACCGGCTGGCGGCGGTGGCCGGTCGGATCGCCGCCGACCACCCGGCCCTGCGCGTGGCGACGCACGTCGTGGACCTGGCCGACGACGAGGCGACCGCGCGGGTGGCCCGGACGCTGGTGGCCGAGCACCCCGAGACCACGCTGCTGGTCAACAACGCGGGGGTCGCCCTGGGCGGTCGCTTCGACCAGATCGGGCTGGCGGACTTCGAGTGGGTCCTGGCGGTGAACCTGCGCGCCGTCGTCCGCCTCACCCACATGCTGCTGCCCGTGCTGAAGACCCACCCCGGCGCCCACGTCGTCAACGTCTCCAGCGTCTTCGGCATCTTCGCCCCGGCCGGGCAGGTCGCGTACGCGACGAGCAAGTTCGCCGTCCGGGGGTTCAGCGAGGCGCTCCGTCACGAGCTCGCCGACGACGGCATCGGCGTCACGGTCGTGCACCCGGGTGGGATCCGGACGCGGATCGCCGAGAGCGCCCGCACCGGCGCGGGCGTCTCGGTGGAGGAGTACGAAAAGGGGCGGGCGCAGTTCAGCAAGCTGCTGCGGATGCCGCCGGAGGACGCCGCCGCCCGCATCGTGGCAGCCGTCGAGCGCCGCCGCCCCCGGCTGCTGATCGGCTGGACCGCCACGGTGCCCGACGTGCTGGTCCGCCTGCTGCCCGGCACCTACTGGCGGCTGATCGCTCGCCGGGCGACCGCGGCGCGGCCGAGGGGCTGAGCACCGGGAAAAGGGTTGCCGGTGGCAGTAGAACGGGGACGTGACCGACCCCTCCTGCCGGATCGTCGAGCTCGGCCCCGACGACGACCTCTTCCCCTCCTGGTGCGAGGTGTGGGCCGCCTCCGGCCGGGCCGCCCGGCCGCAGGACCCGCCCCGGCCGGCGCAGGAGCACGTCGCGCTGGGGTGGGAGCTCGTCGCGCCCGGTGGCTCCCGGGACGGCACCCACCGGGCCGCCCTGGTGGACGGCGCGGTCGCCGGCGCGCTCCGGCTGATCCTCCCGCGCAAGGACAACCCGACGCTGGCGGTGGTGGACCTCGCGGTGCACCCGGCCTCCCGGCGCCGTGGCCTCGGGAGCGCGCTGCTGGCCGAGGCCCGGGTACTCGCCGCCGCGCACGGCCGCAGCTCGCTGGTGAGCGAGGTGGACGAGCCCGGCCCCGGGGCGCCGGGCCGCGCCTTCGCCGAGCGGCACGGCTGGTCCTGCGACCTGGTGGAGACCCGCCGGGAACTGGTGCTGCCGGTCGACGAGGACCGGCTGGGGGCGCTCGAGGCCGCGGCCGGCGCCGGGTACGAGATCGTCACCTGGCGGGACCGCACCCCGGACGCGCTGCTGGCCGACCGGGCGCTGCTGGAGCGGCGCATGACCACCGACGCACCCCACGGCGATCTGCCGGTGGGGGAGGAGGAGTGGGACGGGGACCGGATCCGCGAGTACGAGCGGACCCACGTCGCCCGGGGCCGGACGGTGCTCAGCGCGGGCGCGGTGATCGGCGGCCGGCTGGTCGGCTTCACCGACCTGCAGATCCCGCTCGCCCAGCCGGCGCTCGCCCACCAGGGCGGCACGCTGGTGCTCCGTGAGCACCGGGGGCACCGGCTCGGCGCCCGGATGAAGGCGGCCGTGCTGCGGGAGCTGGCAGCGGGGTTCCCCGGCGTCCGGCGGATCAGCACCTACAACTCCGAGGGCAACACGCCCATGGTCGCGGTCAACGAGGCGCTGGGTTTCCGCCCCGCCGGCGCGCTGTCGTCCTGGTCGACCCGCCTCTGAGCCGGGCGGTCCCACCGCCCCGGGTCGCGTGCGGTTGACTGCCGGGGTGGACCGTTCCATCCCTGCGGAGTTCGTCCGCGCCCACACCCGGCCGGTCCGGCCGGACCTGGTGCCCGAGGTGGAGCTGCTGGTCGCCGCCGACGTCGTCGCCCTGTGGGAGGCGATGGAGACCGAGCACGGGCGCACCTCCACGGACCCGCCGTTCTGGGCCGCGGCCTGGCCGGGCGGCCAGGCGCTGGCCCGCCACGTGCTCGACCACCCCGGCCTGGTGGCCGGGCGCACCGTGCTGGACCTGGGGGCGGGCAGCGGCCTGGTCGCGGTCGCGGCGGTCCTGGCCGGCGCGACCGCGGTGCTCGCCAGCGACGTCGACCCGTTCGCGCTGACCGCGATCGCCGTCAACGCCGAGCGGAACGGCACCTCGGGCATCACGCCCGCCGGCGACGTGCTCGGGGGCGAGCCGCCCGACGTCGCGGTCGTCCTCGCCGGCGACGTCTGCTACGACCGGGAGATGACCGACCGGGTGCTGCCCTTCCTCGAGGCGGCCCGGGCCGGCGGTGCCGAGGTGCTGATCGGTGATCCCGGGCGGGTGTACCTCCCCGAGGACCGGCTGGAAGCGCTGGCGGTCTACGACGTGCCCGACACCGAGCCGTCGCCCACCGGGCCGGTGCCGGTGCGCCGGACCACGGTCTGGCGGCTCCCCTGACGGTCACCTCCCGTTCCTTTTCCCGCCAGGGGATTGTCACGAACGGATAACGCTGGTTACCGTGGGTCCCGCCCGGCCGGTCGTTCTCTCCCCATCCGGGGGAGGTCCGCCGGGCGCCGCCGAGTCGCCCGCCGAGGGCGAGCCGGGGACCCACCGAAGTACTGGGGTGAATCGCGCGCCGGGGCACGTCCTGGCGCGGGTAGGGCCGCTTCCCGCCCGAATCCGTCAGCTAACCCGGTAGGCGGCACGACGGAAGAAACGGAGAGCCGCCGCATGGCGAGCCTGCGGGCCCACCTTGCACGGAACCGCAGCCGGTACGGAGCCTCGCGCGCGCCTTCCCCGCGCTGAGCGCCCGGGCGTACGCCCGACACCGCTGCCCCTCGACCATCCCCGCAGCAGTTCCCGCCGCCGTCGCCGGCCCTGCCGCCCCCTGCCCCTGGAGCAGTTCCTCCCCATGAACCTTCGCGCCACCTCGATCACCCGTGCTCTCCGCCCCACGACCGGGCGCCGTTCGACGAAGACGGTCCGCCGTTCCGCGCTGCTGCTCCTGGCGGTCGCCGCGGCAGGCGGCCTGCTGGCCAACGGCGTCGTCGCCGACGAGCCGGTCGCCCAGGCCGAGCCGGAGCTGGCCTCCGTCAGCGTCGCCGAGCAGCTCGGCATCACCGACGAGACCCCCGCGCCCGACGTGACGGTGGCCGCGGCCGACACCCTCGGCCAGCTGGCCGCGAGCCGCAGCGAGCGCGCGGCCGAGCAGGCCGCCGCGGCGGAGGCGCGGGCCGCGGCCGAGCAGGCCGAGCTGGACCGCCGTGCCGCCGAGGAGGCCGCCCGCCGCGCCGCCGAGGAGGAAGCCGCGCGCAAGGCCGCTGCCGAGGAGGCCGCCCGCAAGGCCGCTGCCGAGGAGGCCGCCCGCGTGCAGGCGGCCCGGGAGCAGGCCGCCCGCACCCCGGCGCCGGCCGCACCAGCCCCGGCCCCGGCCCCGGCCCCGGCCCCGGCTCCGGCTCCTGCCCGGAGCGCTCCCGCGCCGGCCGCCGCGGCCCCGGCCGGCTCCTTCCAGGAGTACGCGATGGGCAAGCTCGGCGGCTCGGGCAGCGAGTTCAGCTGCCTGGAGAGCCTGTGGGGCAAGGAGAGCGGGTGGAACCCGAACGCCCAGAACCCGCGGAGCACCGCCTACGGCATCGCGCAGTTCCTCGACTCCACCTGGGCCGGGACCGGCATCGCCAAGACCTCCGACGGCTACCGGCAGATCGACGCCGGCCTGATCTACATCAACAACCGCTACGGCTCCCCGTGCGGCGCGTGGTCGCACTCCCAGGCCACCGGCTGGTACTGAGCGGGCCTCTGCCCCCGCCCCTCGCCCGCGCGGGGCGGGACCCTGCGGCGAGGCCGTTCCAGCACGTCACCACGCTCGGGGTGGTCTTCGGACGGGGGCGTCCCCGCTGAGGCATTGGAGGCTTTACCTGCGTCGTCGGCCCCGAGGACGCAGGTAGAGCTTCCAATGCCCGGGGTCGGCTCAGCGCAGCCGAGCCTCGGCTCCAGGCCTAAGGTCGGTGCAGCGTGCACGGAGGGGGAGCGATGACCGAGGCCGACGACGCCGACCGGACCACCCCGCAGAGCGGGATCGTCGGGCGGTCGATCGACGAGTTCGTGAACCAGCTGCGGTTCTTCTCCGACCGCGCCCGTAACCTCGCCGGGAATGCGACGTCCCGCCTCCCGCTGCCGGCCCTGCCCAGCCCGCCCGGGGCGATGTCGGCGGCCCAGCTGCGCGCCGTCAAGGAGATGGTGACCGCGCAGCGCACCTCGATCGCCGCCATGCGCGCTCAGCTCGACGCGTTCGACCAGCAGCTCGCCGTCTTCGAGCGGATCCTCGACCCCCTGGTCGAGTGGAGCACGACCTGGGCGCGGCTGGAGGAGGCCGTCGGCGACATCGTGCGCCGGGAGCCGCCCGTCGAGCAGTGACGGTCAGCCCGCCAGCGACCTGACGAGCAGCACCGCGCCGGAGAGCAGGCACAGCACCAGGGCGGCGCGGCGCATGGCCGGCAGGGCCAGCCGCCGGCGCAGGGGTCCGGCGAGGAGGAAGCCGGTCAGCACGAACGGCACCAGCCCCGCACCGGTGAGCAGCCCGCCCCCGTCGAGCTCGCCGCCGGCGACCAGCACGCCGAGGGACAGCAGCGTCGTCCCGACGAAGAACACCGACAGGTTCGCCCGCTGGGCGGCCGGGGTGGGCGCGCGGTAGGTGACCACCAGGGGCGGTCCGGGCGTCGCCGCGACAGTCGAGAGCGTCCCGGAGGCGAAGCCGGCGACGGTGAGCGCGCGCCGCCCGCCCGGCAACCGCACCCCGGCGAGCGACGCGCCACAGGCGAGCAGCACGACGACAGCAACCGTTATCCCCAACAACCGGCCGTCGATGACCTGCACCAGCCCCAAGCCGACGACAACGCCGGGGGCCGAGGCGAGCATCGCACCGCGGAGGTTGTCGAGCTCCAGTGCGGACCGTTCGCGCCACACCACCGGCAGCAGCGCGGTCAGCGTGCCCACCAGCAGCGGGCCGGGCACGAGAGCGGGCTGCACCAGCAGCACCAGCGGTCCGGCGAGGAGGCCGAAGCCCATGCCGGTCGCCGTCTGGACGACGGACGCCACCAGCACCGCCAGGCCGCACGCCAGGAGTGCGAGCGGGTCGGTGGCCAGCTCCACGCTCAGTAGCCGTCGTCCTCGTCCTCCGGCGGACGACGACGGAGCAGGCCGGTGACCGAACCCACCCGGCTCTGCGCCTGGCGCAGCCCGTGGACCAGGGGCATGAGGTCGTCGTGGATCCGGCGCAGCGTCTCGGGCACGGTGTCGACGGCGGGGTCGTCGAGCACGCGACCGACCCGCTCGATGCCGGGGCGCAGCGCCCGCACCGGCTCCTCCAACTCCTCGAGCAGGCTCTCCAGGCGTTCGGTGATCCGCTGCGCGGAGGCGATCGTCTCCCGGGCGGACGTGGTGGCGGCGGTCAGCTCGCGGACCGTGCCGTTGAGGTCGGCCAGCGTCCGGGGGAGCTGGGAGAGCGCCTCGGTCTGGGCCTGCAGCAGCGCGAGCAGCTCGCCGAACCCGGGGATGCGGGGCATGCCGAGACCGCGGAAGGGATCCACCTGGCAACCGTCGGCGACCGGTGCCGCGGGCGCAACCCGGCGACCGGGCGTAGCGCCGGCGACCGGCCGCGCCGGGCGGTGGGGACCCTTGCGCGCGGTCGATCAGGCGGCGTCGGTGAACGCGACGCGCGCCCACCGGTCGAGCGCCAGCAGCTGCCAGGCCCGCTGGACGAGCGGAGGCGCGTCGCGCAGCTCCACCCGGACTCCGGCGTCGGCCAGGGACCGGGCCCAGCGGGCGATCGCCCGGCAGCCGGCCACGTCGGCGAACCGGAGCCCGGAAAGATCCAGGGGGCAGGCGTCGCCCTCGATCGGGACGGCCCCCAGAATCCCCGCCAGCCGCTCCGCGCAGGCGACGTCGAGGTCCCCGACCAGCGCAATCCCGTACCGGTCGACGTAGGCGCGGAAGGCCGGCGGCGCGGACGGTGCGCTGAGCTGCGCCGCCGGGCGCACGTGGTCGCACCCCCGCGGCGACGCGCCCTCGCTCAGCGGAACGTGCGCGTGCATGTGCACAGCGTAGGCGCTTCGGGGGCGGCGGGCCAGGCCGAACGGCTCACAGCGCCTTGAGGATCGCCTCCACCTGCTCCCGGGCGTCGCCGAAGAGCATCCGGCTGTTGTCCCGGAAGAACAGCGGGTTCTGCACGCCGGCGTAGCCCGTGTTCATGGACCGCTTGAACACGACCACGTGCTCGGCCTCCCACACCCGCAGCACGGGCATGCCGGCGATCGGGCTGGTGGGGTCGTCGGTGGCGGCCGGGTTGACGGTGTCGTTGGCGCCGATGACCAGCACCACCGAGGTGTCGGCGAAGTCGTCGTTGATCTCGTCCATCTCCAGGACGACGTCGTAGGGCACCTTGGCCTCGGCCAGGAGCACGTTCATGTGCCCGGGCAGGCGCCCGGCCACCGGGTGGATGCCGAAGCGCACGTCGACGTCCTGCGCACGCAGCTTGCGGGTCAGCTCGGCGACGGCGCTCTGCGCCTGGGCGACCGCCATGCCGTAGCCCGGGGTGATGACCACCGACTTCGAGTTCCGCAGGAGCTCTGCGGTCTCCTCGGCCGAGATCTCGGTGTGCTCGCCGTAGTCCACGTCGGAGGCGGCCGCCGCGCCCTCGTTGCCGAACCCGCCCGCGATGACCGAGAGGAACGAGCGGTTCATCGCCTTGCACATGATGTAGGAGAGGTAGGCGCCGGAGGAGCCGACCAGGGCGCCGGTGATGATCAGCAGGTCGTTGCCCAGCAGGAAGCCCGATGCGGCAGCGGCCCAGCCGGAGTAGCTGTTGAGCATCGAGACGACGACGGGCATGTCACCGCCGCCGATCGAGGCCACCAGATGCCAGCCCAGCGCCAGGGCGAGGACCGTCACGACCGACAGCACGAGCAGGTTCGGCTCGACCACGAAGACGACGGTCAGGACGGCGAACAGCGCCAGTGCGCCGAGGTTCAGCCAGTTGCGCCCCGGGAGCATCAGCGGGTTGCTCTTCATGCGCGCGGAGAGCTTGAGGAAGGCGACGATCGAGCCGGTGAAGGTCACCGCGCCGATGAAGACCCCGACCACGACCTCGCCGGAGTGGATGCCGGCCTCGGCCCCGGTGAGCAGGGGGCCACCGTCCTGCGGCTCGACGCCCTCGACCGACAGGTAGCCGTTCCAGCCGACGAGGACTGCGGCCAGGCCGACGAAGCTGTGCAGCAGCGCGATGAGCTCCGGCATGCCGGTCATCTCGACCTTGCGGGCCCGCCACAGACCGATCGCGGCACCGATCGCCACGGCGACGACGAGCAGGGTGAGCCCGACGGCCGAGATGTCCTGCGTGGCCACGCCGATGGTGGCCGCCAGGGCGATCGCCATGCCGGCGATGCCGTAGGCGTTGCCCGCCTTGGCGGTCTCGTGCCGCGACAGCCCGGCCAGGCTCAGGATGAACAGCAGGGCGGCGACGATGTAGGCCGCGGCCGCGGCGCTGGTGGCGGTCATCGCGCGGCCGGGAGGGTGGTGCGGGCCGGAGCGCCCGTGCCGCGGGAGAACATCCCCAGCATCCGGCGGGTGACGGCGAAGCCGCCGAAGACGTTGATGCTGGCCACCAGGGTGGCGATGAAGGCGAGCGCCAGGACGACGCCGTCGCCGCTGCTCAGCTGCAGCAGTGCGCCGACCACGATGATCCCCGAGATCGCGTTGGTCACCGACATCAGCGGGGTGTGCAGGGCGTGGTGCACGGCCCCGATGACGTAGAAGCCGACGACGACGGAGAGCGCGAACACCGTGAAGTGCCCCACCAGCTCGTCGGGGGAGTAGGCGGCCACCAGGAACAGCAGCGCCGCGGCCAGTCCCACGAGGGCGAACCGCCGCGCCGGCGCGGGCGTCTTCTGCGGCACGCTCGGCGCCCCTGCGGTGGCGCCGGCCGGGGGAGCGGGCGGAGGTGGTGGTGCCGCGGAGACCTGTACCGGTGGCGGGGGCCAGGTCTTCTCGCCCGCGCGCACGACGGTGATCGCCCGCTGCACGACGTCGTCGAAGTCCAGGACGAGGTGCCCGTCCTTGGCCGGGGTCAGCAGCTTCAGCAGGTTGACCAGGTTGGTGCCGTACAGCTGGGAGGCCTGCGCGGGGAGCCGGGCGGGCAGGTCGGTGTACCCGATGATCGTGACCCCGTTCTCGGTCACGACCACCTCGTCGGGCACGGAGCCGGCCACGTTGCCGCCCTGTGCCGCGGCCATGTCCACGATCACCGAGCCCGAGCGCATGGCGGCGACCATCTCCTCGGTGATCAGCCGCGGGGCGGGCCGGCCGGGGATCAGGGCGGTGGTGATGACGATGTCGACGTCCTTCGCCTGCTCGGCGTACATCTGCGCCGCCCGCCGGTTGAAGTCCTCCCCCATCTCCCGGGCGTAGCCGTCGGCGCTGACCTCCTGCTCCCCCGCGGGGACGGCGACGTACTCACCCCCCAGGGAGCGCACCTGCTCGGCCACCTCCGGGCGGACGTCGGTGGCCCGCACGATGGCGCCCAGGCTGGACGCGGTGCCGATCGCGGCCAGCCCGGCCACACCCGCGCCGGCGACCAGGACCTTGGCCGGGGGGACCTTGCCCGCCGCGGTCACCTGGCCGGTGAAGAACCGGCCGAACACGTTGGCCGCCTCGACGACCGCCCGGTACCCGGCGATGTTGGCCATCGAGGACAGCACGTCCATCGACTGGGCCCGGGAGATCCGGGGCACGGCGTCCATGGCCAGCGCCGTGATCGGGCGGGCGGCGAGCGCGTCCACCAGGTCGGGGTTCAGCGCGGGGGCCAGCAGGCTGATCAGCGTCGCGCCGTCGGCCAGCCGCCCGATCTCGCTCAGCGAGGGGGCGTTCACGCGCAGCACGACCTCCGCACCCCAGGCCTCGGTTCCCGAGCCGACCCGCGCACCGGCCTCCGCGTACGCCTCGTCCGGGAAGCTGGCGGCCGCCCCGGCGCCGGTCTCGACCACGACCTCGTAGCCCAGCCGCACCAGCTGCGTGACCGTCGCCGGGGTCGCCGCCACCCGGGTCTCGCGGGGCCGCGTCTCGCGCGGGACTCCGATCTGCATCGTGGCGCTCCATTCCTCGGTGGGCAGGCCTCGTCGCCTGCTCGCCAGTGCTGGGGTCGTGCGCGGTGCTCGGTTGGTTGGACGGATCTTGCCTGCTGACGCCGGGTCGCGGTGCCCGGCTCCGTGAGTGTGAGGCACGGCACGTCCGCAGCCCGGCCGCGCGGTGACCGACCGTGTGTCCCTCCCCCCGACGGGGGGCTACGCCCCGTTGCCGGGTGCAGACCACCCCCCCGACCCGCCGAAGGTCTCCTGTCGGAGCGGACATGGACGTCCGCGCCGCGGGAGGGGAGGACCGTGTCCGTCAGCATGAACCGGCCCGGCGACGACCGCGTCCCACCGGAGATCGTGACCTCGGTCTTCTACAGCGCCACCGTCAGCGACACCCTCGCCATCGTGGTCGCCGAGATGGTGGCCGGGCGCCCCAGGGTCAGCTGGGGCAACGTCGGCGCCGTGGAACTGCTGGGCTACGGCCTGGACGATCTCCGCGCGCTCCCCGTCGAGCACCTGTTCCCCAGCCTCGGGGGCGGGGAGCTCAAGCTGCTGCTGCGGCGGGAGCGGACGGCCCGGATGACGCTGCCCGTCCGCACGGCGAGCGGCGCCGCCATCGAGGCCCAGGTGACCACGACGCCCTCGCCCCGGGGCGGGATGTGGACCGTGCGCATCGTCGACACGGCCAACGAGCAGGAGCGCGCGCTGCGGGCGACCGCGGACGCCCACGAGCGCCGCTTCTCCACGCTCACCGAACGGTCGCCGGTGCCGACGCTGCTCTCCGAGCAGGGCATGCGGCTGGCCCACGTCAACGACGCGTTCTGCAGCCTCGTCGGCCGTCGCGCCGAGGAGTTGCTGGGCACCGGCTGGATGGCCACGGTGCACGAGGACGACCTCGACACGGTGATCGAGCAGGTCTCGGCGGCGCTGGACGGCGAGGAGGTCGAGGCGCAGGCCCGCCTGCTCCGCGACGACGGCACCGTGCGCACGACCGTCATCCGATTCGCCCACCTGTTCACCCCGGGCGTGGGCGCGGGATTCGTCGGCACGATCGAGGACATCACCGACCGGCTCGCGTTCGAGGCCACGCTGGCCCACCAGGCCAACCACGACCCGCTGACCGGGCTGCCGAACCGGACGCTGCTGGCGCAGTACGTCGCCGAGCGGTTCGTGCCGGGCGCCGGAACCCTGGCCTGCCTGTTCCTCGACCTGGACAACTTCAAGGTCGTCAACGACTCGCTCGGGCACACCGCCGGCGACGAGCTGCTCACCGAGGTCGCCAGCCGGCTGCGGTCGGTGGTCCGCCCCGGAGACCTGGTGGCGCGGTTCGGTGGCGACGAGTTCGTGGTCGTCTGCGAGGAGGTCGACCAGACGGCCGCGGTCGCGCTCGCCGAGCGGATCACGGCCGAGCTGGCCCGGCCGGTGCGGCTCGGGGGCGTCGACGTCCGCCCCTATGCGAGCGTCGGGGTCACCGTCCAGACCGAGGAGCACACCGGCGCCGAGGAGCTGATCCGGGACTGCGACATCGCCATGTACCAGGCCAAGGCCGGGGGCAAGGGGCGGATCACCGTGCTGGACCAGCGGGCGCGCGAGGAGGCCCGCGACAAGCTGCGCCTGGTCGCCGAGCTGCGGGACGCCATCGAGCGGCGCGACATCACGCTGCTCTACCAGCCGATCTTCAGCACCGAGGACGGCCGCCCGGTCGCCGTCGAATCCCTGGCGCGGTGGACGCACCCCGAGCGCGGCCCGATCAGCCCGGCGGTGTTCGTGCCGCTGGCGGAGGAGAGCGGGTTGATCGCCGGCCTGGGGCTGCTGGTGCTCGACGAGACCTGCCGGCAGCTGGCGGAGTGGGACCGCCGCATGGGGGGCGCCGCGCCGCCCCGGGCGAACGTCAACGTCTCGGCCCTGCAGCTGGATGCCAACCTCCCTCCGCAGGTGGCCGACGCTCTCCGGCGGCACGGGCTGGACGCGTCCCGGATCTCCGTGGAGATCACCGAGTCGGCGCTGATGCAGGACCCCGACTCGGCCCGGGTGACCCTGCACCAGCTGCGCGACCAGGGCGTCGAGCTGGCGATCGACGACTTCGGCACCGGCTACTCGTCGCTGGCCTACCTCCGGCACCTGCCGGTGGACTGCCTGAAGGTGGACCGCTCCTTCGTGGCGGAGCTGGCGCACGGCCACACCGAGATCGCCTCCGCGGTCATCGCACTGGCCCGCAGCCTCAACCTGAGCACCGTGGCCGAGGGCGTCGAGACCCCGGAGCAGGCGACCGAGCTCGGCCGGCTGGGTGCCACCTACCTGCAGGGCTTCAGCCTCTGCCCACCCATGACCGGAGCGGACACCGCCGCCTGGTTCGCGACCCACGGAGCGTGCGCCCGATGACCGTGACCCCGCTGCCGGCCCGGGCGGCGGTGCCCCCCGTCTTCGACCTGGAGAAGGTGCTCGCGGGCATCGACACGATGGCGGCCCAGCGCCCCGTGGCGGCGCAGATCGTGTCGGTCGCCAACTCCGACGACACCAGCGCGAAGGCGCTCTCCCACATCCTGGCGTCCGACGTCGCCCTGGCCGGCCGGGTGATGAAGCTGGCCAACTCCGCCTACTTCGGCATGCGCGGACGGGTCACCTCGCTGCAGTTCGCCGTGACGGTGGTCGGCTTCACCACCGTCCGGACGATGGCGACCGTCGCGCTCACGGAGCTGGACGACGAGTCGCGGCTCCCGGAGAACTTCTGGGACGTCACGAGCTGCCTGGCGCTGGCGGCCTCGACCTTGGCCCAGCGGTTCGGTGAGCGCTCGCAGGAGGCGCTCTGCGTGGGCCTGCTCGCCCAGATGGGTGCGGCGCTCCTGCACCACAACGACCCCGAGGGCTACGGGGCGCTGGTGGCCGAGCACCCGGCCTTCGCCGCGCGGCGCACCGCCGAGCTGCACCGCTACGGCATCAACAGCGTGCGGTTGACCGCCGTCGCCCTCGAGCAGTGGGGCTTCCCGCACAGCATGACCAACCGGCTCAACCAGGTCGACGACCTCACATCGGTCGAGGGTGGCCTGCTGCGCGCCGCCTTCGAGGTCGCCGCGCGCCTGACCACCGAGGACTACGAGGCGGTGCCGATCGTGCGGCTCACCTGCGGGCAGGTGCGCGAGGACGACCTGGTGCCGGTGCTCGACTCCGTCCGGGCCGATGCCGACGAGCTCCGCCGGGCGATGCTCGGCGACTGAAAGAGGACCCCCTCCTCCCCACCCTTCGCAGGCTCAGGGCGGGAGCCGGGAGGGGGCCACGCGGCGGAGCCCCGCCCCCCGGGATGGGGGACGGGGCTCCGCCGGCCCCCTGCAGGGCCCCGCTGCGAGCGTGCGAGCGGTGGGGGGGCAGGGGGTGTTTCTTCAGACCGCGTAGGGCGCGCCCAGCGGGTCGACGGTCTCCCGCTCGCCCACGGTGCGGGCCAGCCGGGCGGCGGCGAAGTCGCCGTCGCCGAGCAGGTGGTCGATGGCGGTGAGCCGGCTGGTGTAGTGCCCGACGGAGTACTCCGCCGTCACGCCGATGCCACCGTGCAGCTGGATGGCCTCCTTGCCGACGTGCCGGCCGGCGCGGCTGGTCTGCAGCCGGGCCCGGTCGGCGGCGGAGACGACGTCGCCGCCGGCGTCCGTGACCATCGACGCCCACAGCGCGGTGCTCCGGGCCAGCTCCAGGGACACGTACATGTCCGCCGCGCGGAAGGTGAGCGCCTGGAACTTGTTGAGCGTGACCCCGAACTGCTTGCGGGTCTTGAGGTACTCCGCGGTGATCCGCAGCGCGGTGTCCATCGCCCCGATCGCCTCGTGGCTGTAGGCGATGCGCGCCTCGGCCAGCGCCCGCTCGATCGCGGCCGTCTGGTCTCCGCCGGTACCGAGCAGGGCCGCCGGGGTGCCGTCGAAGCGGACGTTGGCGGCGCGGGTGCCGTCGTGGGTGCGGTAGCCGGTGCGGGTCAGACCCGCGGCGTCGCCCTGCACCACGAACAGCCCCGTGCCGCCGTCCACCGCGGCGGAGACGACCAGGACGTCGGCGCGGGCGCCGGTGGGCACCGGCTCCTTGACGCCGGTCAGGGTCCACCCGTCGCCGGACTGCGCGGCGATGACCGCCGACGCCGACGCGCTCCACCGCGTGCCGATCTCCGCGTGGGCGAAGGCCGGCACGCAGGTGCCCTCGGCGATGGCCGCGAGGAGCTCGCCCTTCTGCTCGTCGGTGCCGACGGCGGCGATCAGCCCACCGGCCAGCACGACCGCCTCGATGAACGGCTCCGGGGCGATGACCCGGCCCATCTCCTCGGCGACGATCGCCACCTCGATCGGCCCGGCGCCCATGCCGCCGTGCTCCTCGGCGAAGGGCAGACCGAGCAGCCCCATCTCGGCCAGCCGCGACCAGGTCTTCTCGTCGAAGCCCGGGTCGTTCGCGACCACCTTGCGACGCTGCTCGCTGTCGGCGTACGTGCGCGCCAGCAGGCCGCGCACGGCCTCCCGCAGGTCGTTCTGCTCGCTGTCGAAGTCGAAGTTCACGTCAGATCACAGCCCCAGGATCGTGCCGGCGATGATGGTGCGCTGAACCTCGTTGGAGCCTCCGTAGATGGAGACCTTCCGGTAGTTCAGGTAGTGCGGCGTCGCGACGCGCGCCCAGTCCGGCACGTCGGAGCCCTCCTCGGCGAACGAGGCGACCGAGAGCGGGCCGGCGATGTCGACCAGCAGCTCGGTGGCGGCCTGCTGCAGCTCCGACCCCTTGAGCTTGAGCACCGACGAGGCCGGGTGCGGCTTGCCGTCGGCGGAGTTGGCGACGACGCGCAGCGCGGTGAGCTCCAGGGCCACCACCTCGTTCTCGATCTCGGCGATCCGCCGGGCCATGAACGGGTCCTCCAGCAGCGGGCGGCCGTCGACGGTGATCTCGCGGGCGTAGTCCTTCGCCTGGGCGAGCATCTTCTTGGTCGCGCCCACGCGGGCGATGCCGACGCGCTCGTTGCCGAGGAGGAACTTGGCGTAGTCCCAGCCGCGGTTCTCCTCGCCGATGAGGTTCTCGGCGGGGACGCGCACGTCCTCGAAGAACACCTCGTTGACCTCGAAGCCGCCGTCGATGAGCTCGATGGGGCGGAGCGTGACGCCGGGGGTGTCCATCGGGAAGACCAGCATCGAGATGCCGCGCTGCTTCTTCTCCGCGGTCGGGTCGGTGCGGACCAGGCAGAAGATCCAGTCGGCGTGCTGGCCCAGGGTCGTCCAGGTCTTCTGCCCGTTGACCACCCAGTCGTCGCCGTCGCGGACGGCGGTGGTGCGCAGCGAGGCGAGGTCGGAGCCGGCGTCGGGCTCGGAGAAGCCCTGGCACCACCAGATGTCGAGGTTCGCCGTCTTGGCGAGGAAGCGCTCCTTCTGCTCCTGGTTGCCGAAGGCGGCGATGACCGGGCCGATCATGCTGGTGTTGAAGGCCAGCGGCTCGGGGACGCCGGCCAGCTGCATCTCCTCGCGCCAGATGTGGCGCTGCAGGGGCGTCCAGTCCCGGCCGCCCCACTCGACCGGCCAGTGGGGCACGGCCAGGCCCGCGGCGTTGAGCGCGCGCTGGGCCTCGACGTACTCCTCCTTGGTCACGTGCCGGTGGGACGTGACCTTGTCGCGGATCTCCTGCGGCACCTGGGTGGTGAAGAAGGTCCGCATCTCCTCCCGGAATGCCTCGAGCTCCGGGGACAGCTGCAACCGCATCGGTCCTCATTTCCTGACGGCGGCACTCGTCATCGCGCGCGCCGTCTCGACGTGTGCCTCGGACGATCCCACATGCGGTACCGGCCAGTAGATGCGGCACCCCCGGCGGGGCGAAAAGCGGGCGGCACCGGTTCCCGGGGAGGACTCCCCCCGGGAACCGGTGCCGCTGCCCGCGCTCTAGGACAGGGTCGACCAGAACGCGCAGTCGGCCTCGGCGGCGACGTCGACCGGGCCGATCCCCCCGTCGGAGGCGATGTCCAGGCCCTGGACGTCGGCCGGGGCCCGGTACCGGGTCCACGTCGGGACGCCGGGGCCGTTGGGGTTGCCGTGGGCCGCGAAGTTCGTCCAGTAGCGCACCATCGCCGTGGACAGCTGCTCCTGCTCGGCGTCCAGCCCGTCGCCGAACAGCCCCGGGAACAGGTACGGCAGCTCGGTCGCGTGCTGCGCGTCCTCCGGGTACGCCGGGTACGGGAAGTCCAGCAGCGGGTCGGCCGTCTCGTCGCGGAACTGGTAGGCGAACACCGGGGCCGGCACCGGGGGACGGGCCAGCGTGTCGTAGGCGTCGACGTGCTCGCACGTCGACAGCGCGCTGTCGGCGTCGCTGTTGACGGCGGCCAGGGCGCGCAGCGGTGAGGGGTAGGCGCTCGCCGGGTACTGCGCCAGGACGGCTCCGGCGCCCTCGCCGAAGACGCTGCCGAGGACGACCCGGTAATCGGCCTCGGTGAAGCCGTCGGCGTCGTTCGCCAGCGCTGCCACGGCCGGGTTCAGCGGCGTGAACAAGGTGTTCTCGTCGCTGAGGTTGCCGTGCATGACCGGCACGCGCGCGTGGTCGCCGGCCGCGATCGCCTCGGCCGGCTGCACCGGCAGCGCCGATCCGCCGACGACGAAGGAGCCGCCCGGCCAGGCGGTGAGCAGCTCCTGCACCGGCGTGGCCCGCAGGCACACGGCGACGTCCGCCGCACTGGCGCAGCCGACGGCCTCCGCGACCGAGGCGCCCGTGGCCTCGGCCGTCTCCAGGGTGTCGTACGGGGTCGTGCAGCTGTAGCTCTGCGCGATGGCCCGGTCGAACAGACCTCGCGCGGTCGGCGAGGTGAGCTGGGCGCAGACCGCCGAGCCGCCGGCGGACTCGCCGAAGATGGTGACCCGCCCCGGGTTGCCGCCGAAGGCGCGGATGTTGCGCTCCACCCAGCGCAGCGCCGCCTGCTGGTCGAGCAGCCCGGCGCTCCCGGAGGCGACGTCCCCGTTCTCCCGCGAGAGGTCCTCCTGGGCCATGAAGCCCAGCGGGCCGAGCCGGTAGTTGATCGTCACCACGACGACGTCGCCCTCGACGGCGAGCTTCGCGGCGTCGTAGGCCGCGCCCGTGCCGGTCCGCCAGGACCCGCCGTGGATCCAGACCATGACCGGCAGGTTCCGCCGCTGGCTGTCCAGCCCCGAGGGGGTCGTGACGTTCAGGTAGAGGCAGTCCTCGTCGACCGACGACCAGGGGTTGGTGGCGCTCGGTTCCTGTGGGCAGGGGCTGCCGGGTGCCGTGGCGTCCCGGACGCCCTGCCAGGGCTGTGCCGGTGCCGGCGGGCGGAAACGGAGCTCGCCCACCGGCGGGGCGGCGAACGGGATGCCCTGGAACAGCCGGTAGTTCCCGGTCGAGGTGCCCTCGACGGCGCCCTCCGTGGTCGGCACGACCAGGGGCGCGGGATCGGGTGCGGCGCCGGCCGGCCCAGCGGCGGCGAGGGCGCCGGCGGTGAGAGCCGCGCCCGCGGCGACGGCGAGCAGCGAACGGCGGAAGGATCGGGGGACGTGGGTGCGCACGGGACCTCCTGCGGTCGGCGAGCCCACCCGGTGTGAGCTACGCCACCATGCGCGCACGGTAGCGCGAGGTCCCGCGAGCGGGGCGCCGAGGTGATCGGCCGGGTGCCGTTACCCGGATCGCTCCCGGGGAATGGGCAGTGCGTGGCCGTTCCCCTGACCGAGCGCACCCGCGGCACGCTGGGCCCACCGGTCTCCACGCCGTCCTACGACCGGGGCCGGCTGCGCGTCGGGATCGTGCACCTCGGGGTGGGCGGCTTCCACCGCTCCCACCAGGCGATGTACCTGGACCGCCTCATGGAGCAGGGGCGGGCGCTCGACTGGGGGATCTGCGGCGTCGGCGTCCTCCCGGCCGACCGGCGCATGGCCGAGGCGATGGCCGCCCAGGACTGCCTCTACACGCTGGTGGTGCGGCATCCCGACGGCACCGAGGAGGCGCGGGTGGTCGGCTCGCTCGTCGAGTACCTGTTCGCCCCCGACGACCCCGACGCGGTGGTGGAGCGGATGGCCGACCCTGCCGTCCGCGTCGTCACCCTGACCGTCACCGAGGGCGGCTACAACGCCTCGGCGGTGACCGGGGAGTTCGACGGGACCGACCCCGGCGTGGTCCACGACCTGCGGCCGGGTGCCGCGCTGCGGACCTCGTTCGGCCTGGTCGTCGAGGCGCTGGTGCGCCGGCGCGCCCGCGGGCTCCCGCCGTTCACGGTCGTCTCCTGCGACAACATCCCGGGCAACGGTCGGCTGGCGCGGGGGAGCTTCGCGGCCTTCGCCCGGCTGCGGGACCCGGAGCTGGGGGAGTGGGTGGCCCGGGAGGGGCCCTTCCCGGACTCGATGGTCGACCGGATCACGCCGGTCACCACGGATGCCGACCGGGCCCGGCTGGCCGACCGGTTCGGCATCGAGGACCGGTGGCCGGTGGTGTGCGAGCCGTGGATGCAGTGGGTGCAGGAGGACTCCTTCGCCTGCGGCCGCCCGCCGCTGGAGGAGGTCGGCGTCCAGCTCGTGGACGACGTCGCGCCCTACGAACTCACGAAGCTGCGGCTGCTCAACGCCGGGCACCAGGTGCTCGCGCAGACCGGTCGGCTGGCGGGCCTGCGGTACGTCCACGAGGCCTGCGCCGATCCGCTGTTCCGCCGGCTGCTGGAGGGCTACCTGCGCGAGGAGGCCGCGCCGACCCTGCGCCCTGTTCCCGGCATCGACCTGGAGCGGTACCGGCAGTCGCTGCTGGAGCGGTTCGCCAGCCCGGCGATCGCCGACACGCTCGACCGCATCCGCGCCGAGGCCTCCGACCGGATCCCGCAGTTCCTGCTGCCGGTGCTGCGGACGAACCTCGCCTCGGGCGGCGAGATCCGCCGCTGCGTCCTCGTGCTGGCCGCCTGGGCCCGCTCCCTGGAGGGCCCGGACGAGGAGGGGCGCCCGCTGGAGGTCGTGGACTCCCGCCGTGACGGGTTGGTCGCCGCGGCGAAGGCGGCGGACCCGCTCGCCTTCGTCGCCGACCGCACCCTGTTCGGGGATCTCGTGGACGACGCCCGCTTCGCCGCTGCCTACCGCGCCGCGCGCCTCGCGCTGCGTGGCCACGGTGTCCGGGCGGCCCTCGCCGACCTCGCCTGAGGGTCGGCGCCCGGGCCGGCGGCCGGCTCCCGGGGGCGGGGTCAGTGCTCGATCGGCAGCCCGGTGTAGTTCTCGGCGAGCTCGCGGGCCGCGGCCTCCGAGGAGCAGACCCGGCGCAGCTGGGACAGCTGCAGCTGGGCGTCGAAGTCGTCACCGGAGGTGTGCAGCATCGAGGTCATGAACCAGGAGAAGTGGGTGGACCGCCAGACGCGGGTCAGCGCCCGGTCGGAGTAGCTGTCGACCAGGTCCGTCTGCTTCTCGGCGAGCAGTCGCACCAGCGCCTGCGCGAGCAGCGTCACGTCGGCGACGGCGAGGTTGAGCCCCTTGGCGCCGGTCGGCGGGACGATGTGCGCGGCGTCCCCGGCCAGGAAGAGCCGGCCTCGGCGCATGGGTGCGCTGACGAACGAGCGCATCGGCAGGATCGACTTCTCGGTCACCGTGCCGGTGTTGATCTCCCAGCCGTCCAGGGCGAACCGGCGGGAGAGGTTGTCCCAGATCCGGTCGTCGGACCAGTCCTCGATCTTCTCGGCGGGGTCGACCTGGAGGTAGAGCCGGGAGACCCTGGGGGAGCGCATCGAGTAGAGCGCGAACCCCTCCGGGTGCCAGGCGTAGATCAGCTCGTCGGTGGCCGGTGCGGCGTCGGCCAGGATGCCGAGCCAGGCGTAGGGGTAGGTGCGCTCCCACGTGCGCGCGCCGGGGCCGGCCTGCACGACCGGCCGGGAGACGCCGTGGAACCCGTCGGTGCCCGCCACGACGTCGCACTCGAGCACCTGCGCCACGCCGTCGGAGTCGGTGAACCGGACCCGCGGGGAGTCGGTGTCGACGTCCTCGACCGCGACGTCGGAGACCTCGAACAGCAGCGGCGGGCCGCCGGCCAGCTGCGCGGCGATGAGGTCCTTCGTGACCTCCGTCTGGCCGTAGACCCACACCGTGCGGTCGCACAGCGAGGGGAAGTCCAGCTGGTGGCGGGTGCCCGGGTACTGGAGGTGGATGCCCCGGTGCTCCAGGCCCTCCCGGTGCAGCCGGTCGCCCAGCCCGGCGGCGGTCAGGGTGTCGACCGTGTGCTGCTCGAGGATCCCGGCCCGGATGCGTGCCTCCACGTACTCCCGGGAGCGGTTCTCCAGGACGACCGAGTCGATGCCCTGCAGCGCGAGCAGCCGGGACAGCAGGAGGCCGGCGGGGCCGGCGCCGATGATGCCTACCTGGGTGCGCACGCCGACGAGTGTGGCTCCCTCCCGGGCTCCCCGGGACCCGAGCCTTCCGGTCAGTGGAATTCGTGTGAGCGGGCGAGCTCGCGACCGATCCCGCGGGCCGCCATCTCCAGGGCGGGGACCAGACGGGCGACGTCGCGCCGGTGCGGGGGCACCACGATGCCCAGCGCGGCGACGGCCAGCGGTCCGCTCTCCCGTTCCACCTGCACCGGCACCGCGACGGAGGCCGTGCCCGGCGACATCTCCTCGCAGGTGCGGGCGTAGCGGCGGCGCCGGATCTCGGCCAGCTCGCGGGTGAGCCTCGCCGGATCGGTGACGGTGTGCCGGGTGAGCGGTCGCAGCGAGCGCAGCGCCTGGTCGACCACGTCGTCGGGAGCGGCGGCCAGCAGCACCTTGCCCACGCCCGTGGCGTGCAGCGGCAGCCGGCTGCCGACCTGGCTGACCACCGGCACCGACTCCCGGCCCGAGACCCGGTCGACGTAGAGCGCGTGCAGCCCTTCCCGGACGGCCAGGTGCACGGTGTCGCGGGTGGTGGTGTGCAGGTCCAGGAGGAACGGGGCGGCGACCTGGCGGAGCTCGAGCTGGACCGGGGCCAGCAGGCCGAGGTCCCAGAGCTTGCGGCCGATCTCGTAGCGGCCGTCGGGGCGGCGGATCAGCGCGCCCCAGTCGGTCAGCTCGCCGAGCAGCCGGTGGGCGGTGGTCAGCGGCGTGCCCGAGCGGTCGGCGATCTCCGAGAGGGACAGTCGCGGCGTGCGGCTGTCGAAGGCGTCGAGGATCCCCAGCGCCCGCGAGGTGACCGACCGTCCCGGGGTGGCGCTGCGACCGGCCATGCTGCTCGTCTCCCGTCCAGTGGAAAGCTGGACTTGGGAGCGTAGCCGGGCGGCCGTACCGTCCGGCCATGACCGGGACCACGTCCGCCGACGGCCTGCACCTGCCGCGGTACCTGCGCGAGGACGCCGCGGTGCGCACCCCCGTGGGCTTCCCCGGCTACCGGAGCACCGCCCTGCGGGCCCCCCTGCGGACGCCGGTGGACCTGCCGCACCGGCTCACCGAGGTCACCGGTCCGGTGCTCGGCGAGGACCGCGTGCTCCCGCACGACGCCGACCTCACCCTGCGCAACGGGGGCGAGGCGATGGGCCAGCGGATCCTCGTCCACGGCCGCGTGCTGGACAGCGACGGCCGCCCGGTGCCCGACGCGCTCGTAGAGGTGTGGCAGGCCAACGCGTCCGGCCGCTACCGGCACGTCGTCGACAACTGGCCCGCGCCGCTGGACCCGCACTTCGACGGTCTCGGCCGGGTCGTGACCGACAGCCTCGGCCGGTACGAGTTCCTGACGATCAAGCCCGGCGCCTACCCGTGGGGGAACCACCACAACGCCTGGCGCCCCGCGCACATCCACTTCAGCCTCTTCGGCCGCGCCTTCACCCAGCGGCTGGTCACCCAGATGTACTTCCCGGACGACCCGCTGTTCGGCCAGGACCCCATCTTCAACTCCATCCCGCCGGCGGCGCGGCACCGGGCGATCAGCCGGTTCTCCCTCGAGCGCACCCAGGACAACTGGGCGCTGGCCTTCGAGTGGGACATCGTGCTGCGTGGGACCGACCAGACGCCGTTCGAGACCGACGACGACGGAGATGTCGCGTGACCGTGAACCCGCTGGACGTCCCGCCGGACCCGCCCACCCCCTTCCAGCCGCGCTCCGGGCAGCGCGGCAGCGGCTTCCTCACCGGCCCGTTCCGGCTGGGCACCACGCCGAGCGCGACCGTCGGCCCCTACCTCGCCATCGGGCTCACCTGGCCCGACGGCGAGTTCGCCGCCGCCGAGGGCACCCCGGGCGGCTTCTGGCTGCGCGGTCGCGTGTTCGACGGCGCCGGTGAGGTCGTGCCCGACGCCATGATCGAGACCTGGCAGGCCGATCCCGACGGCCGGTTCCCCTCGCCCGAGGACCCCCGCGGCGCGGCGTCCTACCCGGGCTTCCGCGGCTACGCCCGCGCGCAGACGATCACCGGGGAGTTCTCGGTGTTCACCCTCAAGCCGGGCCGGGTGCCCGACGGCGAGGGCGGGCTGCAGGCGCCGCACATCGACGTCTCGGTGTTCGCCCGTGGGCTGCTCGACCGGGTGGTCACCCGCATCTACTTCGCCGACGAGGCCGAGGCGAACGCCGAGGACGCCGTGCTGCGCTCGCTGCCCGACGAGGCCGCGCGGCAGACGCTGCTCGCCGCCCCGGGCGGTGACGGCTACCGCTTCGACGTCCACCTGCAGGGCGAGCGCGAGACGGTGTTCTTCGCGGTATGAGCCCGCCCGAGGGTCCTCGACGCGGTAGGAACGGGACGTGACCGGTCTCTTCAGCGCGACCTTCGCCCGCGGCGGCGCGGCGACCGCCGTCTCCGACTCCGCCTGGTTCGACGCGCTCCTCGACGTGGAGGCCGCCCTGGCGCGCGCCGCCGCGGCGACGGGGCTGGTGCCCGCCACGGCCGCCGATGCGGTCACGCGTGCCTGCGCGGAACCCGCGGCCCTCGACCTGGCCTCCGTGGTCGCGCACGCCGCCGACGCCGGCAACCCGGTGCCGCCGCTGGTGCGGGTGCTGCGGGCCGCGGTGGGGGAGCGCCATGCGGTGGCCGTCCACGTCGGCGCCACCAGCCAGGACGTCGTCGACACCGCGCTGGTGCTCATGAGCCGCCGGGCCATCGCCGCGATCGACCGTGATCTCGCGCTCGCGGCCGAGGCGGCGGCCGGGCTGGCCCGGGCCCACCGCGACGACGTCCTCATGGGACGCACCCTTCTGCAGCAGGCGCTGCCCACCACCTTCGGCCTGAAGGCCGCCGGCTGGCTCAGCGGGCTGGACGGCGCCCGGCTGCGGCTGGCGGAGGTCGTGGCGTCGCTGCCGGTCCAGTACGGCGGGGCGGTCGGCACCCTGGCCGCCGCCGACGGGTCGGGGACGGCGCTGCGGGCAGCGCTCGCCGCCGAGCTCGGGCTGGTCGCCACCGCCGCCCCCTGGCACACCGTGCGGCTGCCGGTCGCCGACCTGGCCGGCGCGCTCGGCGCCACCGCCGGCGTGCTGGCCACCGTGGCCGTCGACGTCGTGCTGCTCGCGCAGAGCGAGGTGGCCGAGGTCGCCGAGACCGGCGCCGGCCGGGGCGGCTCGTCCGCCATGCCGCACAAGCGCAACCCTGTCGCAGCCATCTCCGCCCGCGCCTGCGCCCGGCGGGCTCCCGGCCTCGTGGCCACCCTGCTGGGTGCGATGGAGCAGGAGCACGAGCGCGCCGCCGGCGCCTGGCACAGCGAGTGGCCCGCCTTGACCGACCTGCTGTCGACGGTCGGCTCGGCCGCGGCCTGGCTGGTCGAGAGCCTCGCCGGCCTGCGCCCCGACCCCGCCCGCATGGCGGCGACGGTGGCCGCGGCCCGCGACCCGGAGCTCGCCGGGGCGCTCGCCGACGCCCTGACCCCGCTGCTCGGCCGCGACGCGGCGCACGACGAGGCGGCGGCCGCCGTGCGGGAGGCCGAGGCCACCGGGCGGCCGCTGGCCGACGTGGTGGCCGGCCGGGACGACGTCGACCTCGCCGCACTGCTCGGCGCACGGCCGGACGTCGGCGAGGCGGGCGCACAGGTCGACGAGGTCCTGGCCGAGCACACCCACCTCACCGAGGGAGCCCGATGAGCGCCGTCCCCGTCGCCCACACCGTCACCGGACCCGCTGACGCGCCCGTGGTCGTCCTGTCCAACTCCCTGGGCGCGGCCCGCGCGATGTGGGACCCGCAGGTACCCGCGCTGGCCGAGCGGTTCCGGGTGGTCACCTACGACGGCCGCGGCCACGGCGAGTCACCCGCGCCGGCCGGGCCGTACTCCCTCGACGACCTGGTCGACGACGTCCTGGCGCTGCTCGACCGGCTCGGGGCGCAGCGGGCGCACGTCGCCGGGGTCTCGCTCGGCGGCATGGTCGGCATGCGGATGGCGGCCCGCGAGCCCTCCCGCGTGCAGGGACTGGCCGTGCTGTTCAGCTCGGCGAGGACCGAGCCTCAGGGCTTCCTCGACCGGGCCGCGCAGGCCCGCGCCGAAGGCACCGCCGGCTTCGCCCCGACGGTGGTCTCCCGCTGGCTGACCCCGGGCTTCGCCGCGCAGCACCCCGACCTCGTGGCCCGGCTCGAGGCGATGGTGGCCGGCGCCGACGACGAGGGCTACGCCGCGTGCTGCGAGGTGGTCGGCGGCATCGACCTGCGCGAGGACCTGCGGCGCATCACCGCCCCGACGCTCGTCGTCTCCGGCGCCGAGGACCCGGCGCTGCCGCCCCCGCACCAGGAGGCGATCGCCGCGGGCATCGCCGGGGCGGGGCTGCTCACGCTCAGCCCGGCCGCCCACCTGGGCAACCTGGAGCGCGCGGCGGAGGTCACCGGCGCGCTGCTCCGCCACTTCGACGCCGCCGGAGGCGCCCGATGAGCGAGCTGCCCGACACCGACGCCGCCCGCCGCGAGGCCGGCATGCGCACCCGCCGCGAGGTGCTGGGCGACGCGCACGTGGACCGCGCCGTCGCCGCCACCACCCCGTTCACCGCGGACTTCCAGGACTTCATCACCCGCACCGCGTGGGGCGACCTCTGGCAGCGCCCCGGGCTGGCCCGCCGGGACCGCAGCCTGATGACGCTGTCGATCACCATCGCGCTGCGGCACTGGGAGGAGTTCGCCCTGCACGTGCGCGCGGCCGTGAACAACGGGCTCTCCGACGAGGAGATCGCCGAGGTCATCCAGCACGCCGCCGTCTACGCCGGGGTGCCCGCGGCCAACCACGCCTTCAAGGTGGCCGGCCCGATCCTCGCCGAGCTCCGCGGCACGTCCGCCTGATCGACCGTCGGCCGGTGGTGGTCTCCGCGCCCCGGAGACGACCACCGGCCGACACCCGCAGCCCGGCTGTGGACGGCGTCAGCGCGCTGCCGCGCGGTCGGCCACGCTTCTGCGCGTGCCCGTCCCGCCCCATCGCCCGGTCGAGCTGCGCGGACGTGTCTTCCGTGGCTCCAGCGCGGTCGCGGCCGGCACGCTCAGCCGCGGCCAGCTGCGTGGCCCCGCGTGGCAGCGCTTGTTCCGTGACGTCTACGCCTGCGCCGCGCTTCCGGTCACGCACGCCCTCCGAGCCGGCGCGGCGGCTCAGCTGCTGGTACCCGGCGCGGTGGTGAGCGGGAAGAGCGCGGCGGTCCTGTGGGGGTTGCCCCTCGCCGGACCCCTCGACGACGTCGAGCTCACCGTCCCAGCGGGGTCGACCGTGTGCCGCGAACCGGGTGTGCGGGCGCGGCGTCGTCACCTCGCGGCAGAACACGTCGCGCACCGGGCGGGCATCCCGCTGACGAGCGCCGAGCTCACCGTCGTCGACCTGGCCGGGAGGGGCCCGCTGGACGAGGCCGTCGTGCTGGTCGACCGGTTCGTCGACCTCGGGGTGACCCGGTTGGCGTGGGTGCGCGAGACCGCGGCCGCCGCGCGCGGGAGGGGCTGCCGCCAGGCGCGAGCCGCCGCTGAACTCGCCGACGGGCTGGCCGCGTCGCCGCAGGAGACCCGGCTGCGGCTGCTCCTGCACCGGTCGGGCCTGCCCCGCCCCGTCGCCCAGTTCAGCATCCGGGACGCCGAGGGGTTCGTCGCGCGCGTCGACTTCGCCTGGCCTTACCGGAAGGTGGCCGTGGAGTACGAGGGCGCCTGGCACGGGGAGACGCGGCAGCAGGTCGCCGCGGACCGCCGCCGGCTCAACCGGCTCACCGCAGCCGGGTGGACGGTGGTGTTCGTGACCGCCGCCGACCTGCACGACCCCGACCGGCTCCTGACCCGCCTCGCGGCCCTGCTCCGCTGAGCGGGTGTCGGCCCGCTGTCGCTTCCCGGCCGGGGAGACGACAGCCGGCCGACACTCGGCGCGGCTCAGACGGAGGCGGGCAGCGGCATCTCGCGGACGTCGTCGGCGACGGTGAGCGGGGCGCCGGTCGCGGCGACCACCTCGTCGACGGAGACCCCGGGCGCCGTCTCCCGCAGCACCAGCCCGCCGTCGGTGACGTCGATGACGGCGAGGTCGGTGACGACGCGGTCGACGCACGCCTTGCCGGTCAGCGGCAGGGTGCACTCCTGCATGATCTTCGGCGACCCGTCGCGGGCAACGTGCTCCATCATGATGATCACCCGGCGGGCGCCGTGGACGAGGTCCATCGCCCCGCCCATGCCGTTGACCATCTTGCCGGGGATCAGCCAGTTGGCCAGGTCGCCGCGGGGGTTGACCTGCATGGCGCCCAGCACCGCGACGTCCAGGTGCTGGCCGCGGATCATGCCGAACGACATCGCCGAGTCGAAGAAGCTCGCCCCGGGCAGGAGCGTGACGGTCTCCTTGCCGGCGTTGATCAGGTCCGGGTCCTCCTCGCCCTCGAAGGGGTAGGGGCCGACGCCGAGGACGCCGTTCTCCGAGTGCAGCACCACGTGCACGCCCTCGGGCACGTAGTTCGGCACCAGCGTGGGCATCCCGATGCCCAGGTTGACGTACTGGCCGTCCTCCAGCTCCAGCGCTACACGGGCGGCCAGCTGCTCACGGGTCAGGGCCATCAGCGTGCTCCCTCGGTGGTGGCTTCCTCGCCGGCGGCGGCCGGGGTCTGCGCGCGGTCGGTGC
Organism: Blastococcus sp. SYSU DS0552; assembly: GCF_054050815.1. NCBI lineage: Bacteria > Bacillati > Actinomycetota > Actinomycetes > Geodermatophilales > Geodermatophilaceae > Blastococcus > Blastococcus sp. SYSU DS0552. Next base: position 2,074 of record NZ_JBJHAB010000023.1, on the reverse strand, counting down.
GGGGCCGGGTCGTTCGCCGCTCGATCGGCTTGCGGTCGCCGCCGACGACCACCACGCGGTCGACGTAGACGCCGGGCAGGTGCACGTCCTCGGGCGTGATCTCGCCGGGCTCGACGAGCTCCTCGACCTCGGCGATCGTGATCCGCCCGGCCATCCCGGCGAGCGGGTTGAAGTTGCGCGCCGACTCGTGGAACACCAGGTTGCCGTGCCGGTCGCCCACGGCGGCGTGCACCAGCCCGAAGTCGGCGGTCAGGGCGGTCTCCAGCACGTACTGCCGCCCGTCGAACTCCCGCACCTCCTTCGGCCGGCTCACCTCCACGACGGTGCCCTCGGCGTCGTAGCGGAGGGGGATGCCGCCCTCGGCGACCAGCGTGCCGACGCCGGTGGGGGTGTAGAAGGCGGGGATGCCGGCGCCGCCGGCGCGCAGCCGCTCGGCCAGCGTGCCCTGCGGGGTCAGCTCGACCTCCAGCTCGCCGGACAGGTACAGCCGGGCCAGCTCCTTGTTGCCGCCGACGAAGGAGCTGATCGTCTTGCGGATCCGCCCCGCGTAGAGCAGCACGCCGAGGGCCTGGTCGTCGACCCCGCAGTTGTTGGAGATGGTCGTCAGCTGATCCGTGCCCTGCTCGAGGATCGCGTCGATCAGCGCGTACGGCACCCCGCACAGCCCGAACCCGCCCACCGCGAGCGTCGCGCCCGCGGGGATGTCGGCCACCGCCTCCGCGGCGGAGGGAAGCACCTTGTCCACGTCAGCCCTCCCGTTCCACGAGGACGGTGATCCGTCCGTGGTCCGTGCGCGCCCGATCCACCACGCTGCTCCCATCGTCGCCCGGTCGAGGTCCCCAGTATCGCGGCCCGCGGGTGCGCCGCGCGGCCACCGTCCCCACTGGACGGAAACGGGGAACGGTGTGACGGCTCAGCGCAGGACGGTGGTGAGCCGGACGCGCACCCCGCCGTCGCCGGGGTGGTGCGCGCCACCGGAGATGTCCACGTGGTCGCAGAGCTGCCGGGCCAGCCACAGCCCCATGCCTCCCCGGGAGAGGTCCGACCCATGCGCCGGCCCGTACCCGGCGAACGGGTCGTCCCAGCCCGGCCCACCGTCGGCGATGGTGCACACGATCCGGTCCGCGGTGGTCCAGAGGCGGAGGCTCACCGGCGGCAGCCCGTGCCGGACGGCGTTGGAGGTCATCTCGTCCACGGCGAGCAGGAAGTCCTCGACCAGGTCGGCGGGCGCCGCGACCCCGGCGAGCTGGGCCGCGACGGCGTGCCGCAGGCCGATGAAGTCGGCGACGTCGGCGGCCGCGAACCGCGGCGGCGTCGCCTCGAGCGGCTCGTCGGGCACCGGCAGCGTGCGCAGGTAGCTGGCCGGCTCGGTGTACGCGGGGTTGGGGGTGCGGCTCGCGGGCGTCACCAGGTGCGCGTGGGTGCGGGTGGCGGTGGCGAGCACCGGCTCGGGGAGGCGCTGGGTGTCGAACGCGCAGACGCCCCAGAGGTCCCAGCCGCGCAGCGCCTCGTTGATGACGGCGTCGTAGCGCTCCCACTCGAGCCACTGGCGCGGCGTGGTCCCGAAGTCCAGCTCGCCGAGCACCCGGACCCGCGCCGCCCCGGCGGCCCGCTGGCCCTCGGCCAGCCGGCGGAAGGCGGTGATGGCGGCCGGCGTCCGCGGCCCGTAGGCGTCGCCGCGGTCGAGGACCAGTACCCGCTCGTCGTCCAGCGCCTCGCGCAGCGCGACGGCGGCCGGGGGCGAGGCGGCGATCACCGCGGCGTCGCCGGCGGCCAGGCCCGCGCGGAGGAACGGGCCCGCCGTGGCGACGAGCTCCTCCAGGGAGTCGTAGAGCAGCGCGTCGTGGGCGAAGCCCTCCGCCGCGGGGTGGCCGTGGCCACCCGCTGCCGTCCAGTCCACCTGTGCCCCTGCTCGTCGCGTCCGTCGCCCCGGGTCCGTACTCCACGGTAGGCCCAGTACGCGGTCGCGGCGCGCCCGCACCCCGGGGGGGGGGGGGGGGGGGGGGGGGGGGGGGGGGGGGGGGGGGGGGGGGGTGGGTGGGGGGGCGGGGGGGGGGGGGGGGCATCCCCGCCG
>NZ_JBJHAB010000022.1:0-58732 GCF_054050815.1 Blastococcus sp. SYSU DS0552 | reverse complement strand
GCCCCGGCCCGAACACCCCCCTGCCCCCCCCCTAGCTCGCCCGCACCACACCCGCGGGCTCGTGGCCCTGAGCGGGCCCGGCGGTGGGTTCCACGGGAAACCCACCGCCGTCCGCTCACTCCGGCAGCGTCAGGTCCCCGGTCGCCAGTTCGCCCACCCGCCGGTAGGCGGCCATCACGGCGCCGGTCGTCGTCACCGTCGACGACACCAGCCGCCAGGTGCGCGGCGCGGCACCACCCGGGAACAGCCGCTTGCCCCCACCGACCACGACCGGGAACGTGATCAGCCGGAGCTCGTCCACGAGGTCCTCCTGCAACAGCGTGTGCACCAGCCCCGCCGAGCCGTGCACCTGTAGCTCACCGCCGTCCCGGTCCTTGAGATCCCGCACGGCCGACGGCACATCGCCGTCGAGCAACCGCGCGGTGTCCCAGTCCAGCGAGGTCAAGGTCCGCGACGCCACGTGCTTGGTCTTCGTGTTGAGCGCCGTGCCGACCGGGTCGCCTTCCGTGGGCACCGTCGGCCAGTGCGCGGCGAAGATCTCGTAGGTGCCACGGCCCAGGAGGAAGTCCTCGGCCGGGGCGAACCACGCCTCCATCTGGGCGCCCATGTCCTCGTCGAAGAACGGCACGAGCCAGCCGCCGTGGCGGAAGCCCCCCGACGGGTCCTCCCCCGGCCCTCCGGGTGCCTGCATGACCCCGTCGAGGGTCAGGAACGTGGTGACGACGAGCGGGCGCATGGGGTACCTCCTTGCGTGAGTGGGTTCGCGGGTTGGACACCCGCCGCCCGCGGAACTCATCGCCACCGGCTCACCACTGCCGCGGCGCCCGTCGCCGCTGCGAGCTCTTCGCGCCGTACATGGCGCGGTCGGCGCGGGCGACGACGTCGTCGGCCGGCTCCCCCGGGCGCCCGATCGCCGCCCCGACGCTCACCCCGATCCGCAGTGGCCCGTCCGGGCCGGGAAAGGGCGCACCCAGCCGGATGACCACGCGACGCGCCAGGTCGGCCAGCGTCGCCTCGTTGCCGACCGGGCACACGATCACGAACTCGTCGCCACCGAAGCGCGCCACCAGGTGCTCGGCGCCGGCCACCTCGACCAGCCGCGTCGCCGCCTCGACGAGCAACTGGTCGCCCACGCCGTGCCCGTACTCGTCATTGACCGTCTTGAAGTCGTCGAGGTCGCAGAAGAGCAGCCCGCACCCGCCCGTCTTCAGCCGCAGGCCCAGCACGTCGAACAGCGCCCCGCGGTTGGCCACGCCGGTGAGCAGGTCGGTGCGGGTCTGCTCGTGCAACCGCGCCTCCCGGGCCCGCTCCTCGGTGACGTCGAGCCCGACGCAGGCGATCCCGTAGGGCTGCCCCTCGTCGTCCAGGAGGACGGTGTTGCGCATGGTCACCCGCCGCAGACCGCCCCGGGCATCGATCCAGTCGGCCTCCTGCGGGCGGGCCTTCCCGCTGGCCATCGCCAGCCGCACGGCCTCCTCGGCGTGCGGCACGTCGTCGGGGATGACCCACACGTCCCAGAACCGGCGCCCCACCAGGTCCTCACCCGTGCGGCCGGTGAAGCGCTGCAGCGCGGGGTTGGAGAGCAGGATGCGGCCCTCGCCGTCGACGATGCACAGCAGCGCGTCGACCGCCTGCACGAACGCGTGCGCCAACCGGGTCTCCGACGCAGCCGGGCTCGCACCGACCAGCGGAGCCGAGCCCTCCTGCGCCGACATCCGTACGCGCTCCTGCCACTCATCGGACGAGCTGGTTCCGCGCCCGGGGCGGTGACCATACGGCGCGAGGGACCCCTCCGGTCCCGTTCCGGACCTGCCCCGACACCCCGTGTTGCCTAACGTGGGCCGCGCAACCGCAGAACCCAGGGGGAAGGAAGTCCGCATGCTGTCCGACAGGTCCGCACCCGTCGTCCAGGCCACGCTGCCGGCCGTCGCGGAGAACATCCAGGAGATCGCGCGCCAGTTCTACGCGCACTTGTTCGGAGAGCACCCGGAGCTGTTCGACGGCACGTTCAACCGCGGCAACCAGGCCGAGGGCACCCAGCAGGTCGCGCTGGCCGGCTCCGTCGCGGTGTTCGCCAGCGCGCTGGTGAACCACCCCGACCGGCTCCCCGAGCACCTGATGAGCCGGATCGCGCACAAGCACACCTCGCTGGGGATCAAGCCCGAGCAGTACCAGGTGGTGCACGACCACCTCTTCTGGGCCATCGCCGATGTCCTGGGCGACGCCGTCACGCCCGAGGTGGCCGCCGCCTGGGACGAGGTCTACTGGCTGATGGCCAACGCGCTGATCAACCAGGAGCGCGGCCTCTACAGCGCCCGCGGGGTGCGGCCGGAGACCGTCTGGCGGCAGTGGGAGGTCGCGGAGAAGGCCCGCGAGACCGACGACGTCGTCACCTTCCGGGTGCGGCGGGTCGACGACCGGCTGGTGAAGAGCTCCCTGCCGGGCCAGTACGTGACGGTGCGGCCGGTCATGCCCGACGGCGTCCGCCAGCCCCGGCAGTACAGCCTGACCCGCGCCGACGACGGCGAGCACCGCCAGTTCTCCGTCAAGCGGGTGCACGGCGGCGACAAGCCCGACGGCGAGGTCTCCAACCTGCTGCACGACTCGATCGGCGTGGGCGACCGGCTGGAGCTGTCGGTGCCGTTCGGCGACGTCGTCCTCGACGACTCCGGGCGGCCGGTGGTCTTCGTCAGCGCCGGCATCGGCATCACCCCGATGGCCGGGATGCTCTCGCACCTGGCCCACGCCGGCTCCGGCCTGGACGTCCGGCTGTGGCACGCCGACGTGGACGAGGCCTCCTGGGCGCTGCGGCAGCAGGTGCTCGGCGACGTGGCGACGCTGCCCAACGCCTCGGCCCACGTCTGGTTCGAGCGGGGCGCCGAGTGCTCGCTGCCGGTCGACGGCGTGCACGCCGGGCAGATGGACCTGTCGCAGGTCGACCTGCCGTGGGGCGCCGTCTACTACCTGTGCGGACCGCTGCCGTTCATGCAGGCCGTGCGGAGCACGCTCCTCGACCGCGACATCCCGGCGCAGGACATCCAGTACGAGGTGTTCGGCCCCGACCTGTGGCAGGCCGACCTGGACTGAGGGGCACGGGCCGGGCGGCGCGCCGCCCGGCCCGGTGCTCAGCGCCCCGCGGCGGCCAGCGCCGGGTAGTCGGTGTACCCCTCCGGCCCGGAGGTGTAGAAGGTGCGCGGGTCGGCCTGGTTCTCCGGGTGCTCACCGGCCCAGCGCTCGACCAGGTCGGGGTTGGCGAGCACCGGCCGGCCGACGGCGACGGCCTCGGCGTGCGCCTCCTCGATCAGCCGCACGGCCTCCGCGCGGGTGGTCACCGTGCCGAAGCCGCTGTTGGCGATCAGCGGCCCACCGAAACGGCGGCGCAGCTCCTGCACGAGGTCACCGGCGGGCTCGACGTGCAGCACGCTGAGGTAGGCGAGGCCCAGCGGGCGCAGTCCGTCGACCAGCGCGCCGTAGGTGGCGAGCACGTCGGCGCGGTCGGTCTCCAGGGCGTCCTGGATGTTGTGCTCGGGGGAGATGCGCAGGCCGACCCGCCCCGCGCCGACCTCCTCGGCGACCGCGGCGGCGACCTCGTGCACGAAGCGGGCACGCTTCTCGGGGCTGCCACCGTAGGCGTCCTCGCGCCGGTTGGACGCCGGCGACAGGAACTCGTGCAGCAGGTAGCCGTTGGCCGCGTGCAGCTCCACGCCGTCCAGGCCGGCGTCGACGGCGCGGCGCGAGGCGGCGACGAAGTCGGCGATCGTGGCGCGCACCTCCTCGGTGGTGAGCGCGTGCGGCACCGGGAAGGGCTTCTTGACCCCGCCACCGACGTGCACCTCGCCCTCGATGGCGATCGCGCTGGGGGCGACGACGCGGGTGCCGGTCAGCTCCGGGTGGGAGACCCGGCCGCCGTGCATGACCTGCAGGACGATGCGGCCGCCGCGGGCGTGGACGGCGTCGGCGACGCGCCGCCAGCCGTCGGCCTGCTCGTCGGTGACGATGCCCGGCTGTCCGGCGAACGCGCGCGACTCGTCGTTGGGGAAGGTCCCCTCGGTGATGATCAGGCCCACGCCGGCGCGCTGCTCGTAGTGCTCGACGACGACGTCGCGGGGGATCGCGGCGCGGCCGGAGCGCATCCGGGTGAGCGGTGCCATGACGACGCGGTTGGCCAGCTCGAGGTCGCCGAGCCGCACGGGGGAGAACAGGTCCATGACCGGCGCAACCGCCGGCGGTGACCGACCGATTCCGGGGCGTGCGTCACTCCGCCGCGGTGCTCGGGCTTCGCCGCCCTCGCGGTGTGACCGCCGTCCTCGTGGTGCACCGCGAGGACGGCGGCCGCGCGACGAGGAGGAGCGGGGGACCTGAGCCGGTCACCCGGCGAGGACGGTGTCCCGCTGCGCGATCCCGGCCAGCCGGGCGTACCGGCCGCCGAGGGCGAGGAGCTCCTCGTGGGTGCCCTGCTCGGCGACCCGGCCGGCGTCCAGGACGACGATCCGGTCGGCGTCGCGCACGGTGGAGAGCCGGTGCGCGATGGTGATCGTCGTCCGCCCGCGGCTGGCCTCGTCGAGCGCCGCCTGCACCGCCCGCTCCGTCTCGTTGTCCAGGGCGCTGGTCGCCTCGTCGAGCACCAGCACCCGCGGGTCGCGCAGCAGCGTGCGGGCGATCGCCAGCCGCTGCTTCTCCCCGCCGGAGAACCGGTGCCCGCGCGCGCCGACCACCGTGTCGTAGCCGTCGGGCAGCGCGGCGACGACCTCGTGCACCTGCGCGCGGCGGGCGGCGTCGACGAGCTCGGCGTCGGTGGCCTCGGGCCGGGCGTGCAGCAGGTTCTCCCGCACGGTGCCGTGCAGCAGGTAGGTCTCCTGGCTGACGACGCCGACGATCCGCGCGAGGTCGGCCAGCCGCAGGTCGCGGACGTCGACGCCGTCGATCAGCACCCGCCCGGTCGTGGGGTCGTTCAGCCGGGCCACCAGCGAGGCCAGCGTGCTCTTGCCCGACCCGGTCTCGCCCACCAGCGCCAGGGTCGAGCCGGCGGGAACCGTCACGTCGACGTCGGTGAGCGCGGCGCGGACGCCGTCGGGGTAGCGGAAGCCGACGTGCTCGAACCGCACATCGCCGCGGACGGAGGCGGCGTCGACGGCGACCGGGTCGGCGGGGTCGTCGATGTCGACGGGCAGGTCGAGGTACTCGAACACCCGGCTGAACAGCGCCATGGAGGCGGTCAGCGAGACACCGATGTCCAGCAGCTGCATCAGCGGCCGGAACAGCGCACCCTGCAGCGTGGTGAAGGCGACGAGGGTGCCGATGGTCATCCCGCCCGACGTCGCCGGCAGCCCGGCGGCCAGGTAGATCAGCGCAGGGATGCCGGCGAAGACGATGCTCATGGTGGCCATCCGCCAGCGGCCGGCCAGCTGCGAGCGCACCTCGAGGTCGACCAGGAACTCCGACGTGCCGGCGAACCGCCGCGACTGCGCCGGGCCCGCGCCCAGCGTCTTGCCCAGCAGGACGCCGCTGACGCTCAGCCCCTCCTCGACCTGGGAGTGCAGGTCGGCCAGGTGCCGTTGCCGCTGGGCGGTGATGGTCCGGCGCATGCGGGCGACCCGGCGGGTCAGCCAGACGGCCGGCGGGAGCACGACCAGCGACAGCAGCGACAACCGCCAGCTGAGCACCACCATGGCCGCGACCGTGCCGACGACCGTGGTGGCGTTCGCGGCGAACGAGGTGGCGGTCGAGGTGACCACCGACTGCATGCTGCCGACGTCGTTCATCAGCCGCGACTGCACCTCGCCACCCTTGGTGCGCGTGAAGAAGCCCAGCGACTGGCGCTGCAGGTGGGTGAAGACGGCCGTCCGGAGGCCGTGCATGACCCGCTGGCCGACGGTCGTGGACAGCCAGGTCTGCACCACGCCGAAGATCGCCGTGACCACGGTGACGGCGATCATCCCGGCGACGGCCCACAGCAGCAGGGGGACGTCCTGCCCGGGGATCGCCTCGTCGATGACCAGGCGGATGAGGAACGGGGTGGCCAGCGCGACGGCGGACGACGCCACGATCAGCGCCACCACGACCCCCAGCTGCCAGCGGTAGGGCCGGAACAGCCCGGCGACCCGGTTCCAGCGGACCGGGGACCGCTCGAGCTGGGCGAGGTCGGCCGGATCTGGCTTGCGGCCGACGTTCTCGCCGCCGCCACCACCCCGGCCACCGCCGCGGCCGCCACCCGTCATCGTCTCGCTGATGTCGCCACCCCCGCCCTCGGTTGCTGAGGTTACCTCACTGTCCGGGAACCTCCGGATGCTCGCTACCATTCCCCCGTGACGGAGGACGGGACCGGCGAGCTGGGCGACCTGCTGATGCGGGTGGCGCGCACGCAGCGCCGTCGCTGGCGCGAGGCCCTCGCGCCCTGGGACCTCTCCCCGCACCAGGCTCGGGCCCTGCGGGTGGTCTGCGAGCGGGACGGAGTCCGGCTCTCCGACCTGGCCGAGGCGCTGCACATCGCACCCCGATCGGCGACCGAGGTGGCCGACGGCCTGCAGGAACGCGGCCTCGTCGAGCGCAGCCCCGACCCGGGCGACCGGCGGGCGGTGATCGTCCGCCCCACCGACGAGGGCCGGCGGGTCCGGCGGGAGGTGGGGCGCGCTCGGGCCGCCGACTCCGCCGAGCTGTTCGCCCGCCTCGGCCCCGAGGACCGCGCCACCCTCGCCCGGATCCTGCACGTCCTCACCGACTGACGCCCCGGGCCGGCAGCCCCCGAGAATGGGCGGCACGACCGTCGCCGTCCGGGGAGGCCCGAAGATGGATCAGCTGGGGATCGACTGGGAGCGGGCGGGGCTCGTCGTGCTCTCCACCGTGGCCATGTACCTGCTGCTGATCCTCTGCGTCCGGCTCGTCGGACAGCGCAGCCTCGCCACCATGTCCAGCTTCGACCTCGGCTGCGCGATCGCACTCGGCGCCGTCATCGGCCGCACGGTGCTGCTGCTCGACCCCACCCTGGCCACAGGTGCCCTCGCCATGGTCACCCTCTTCGGAACCCAGACGGCGCTGGCCCGGCTGCGGCGCAGCCGGTGGGCCGACCGGCTGATGAACCGCCCCCCGGTGCTGCTCATGGCCGGCGCGACTCCGCTGCGCGAGAACCTGCGCGCCGCGCACGTCGCCGAGGACGAACTGCGGCAGAAGCTGCGGCTGGCCGGCATCCGGAACCTCGCGGAGGTGCGCTGCGTCGTCCTCGAGCGCACCGGGGCGGTGAGCGTCATCCGGCAGTCCGAGCCGCTGGACCCGTGGCTCTTCTCCGACGTGCCGGACGCCGCCCGGCTGGTCCCCGCCGCCGGCCCCGGCCGTCCCGCCTGAGCCACCGGGCGCCCCCGTCCGCGGAGGACGCGCCGCCCGGGTCAGCGGGAGCGCCGCTGACCGGTGCTGCTGGAGGTCACGGCCTCCCCGCCGGTGCGGATGGCCGACCGGACCTCCTCGCCGGCATGAGCGGTGCTGCCACCGGACGCCCACTGCACGCCGAGCGGGTTCCCGACGACGACGTCCGCGCCTGCGCCCCGGAGAGTGCGCCGGCCCCGGTGGCCGGGTGCGACGCCGTCACGGCCGATGGCGACGGATGGCTACGGTCCGTCGTCGGGTTCCTCGACCGGGGACCGGTCGGCGCGGGCAGCGCCGCGATGCGGGCGGCCGGCGGTGGCGCCCCCCGGCCTCACGCGCCGGGGCGGCGCTGCTCGTCGCCGGGTGCTTCCGGGAACGGGGGGGCCGACGCCTCGCGCTCGGGCAGGTAGGGCGAGAGGAAACCGCACATGCCGAGCACCGGGTCGGACCGCCGGGACAGGTGGTGCACACCAGCGGCGCGCAGGTGGTCGGCCTTGCCCAGCTGGAGGGCGTCCAGCCGGTCGCCGGTGCGCTGCGCCGCCGCCAGCGCACCCGCCCGCCAGCGCTCCCGCCAGTCCGGTACGCGAGACCGGACGAGGGCGGCAGCGGCCGCGTGGAAGGCGGCCAGCGCCCCCCGGTCCCCGGCCTCGGTGCGTCGTCGCAGCTGGAGGAACCCCTCGACGGCCAGATCGCGACGGGCACGGGCCCGCTCGGGGGTGGGGCGCCCGTCAGGACCCGTCAGGGACGTCGCGGCCGCGTACGCGTCCGGGTCGCGCAGGTACTCCCCCGGCACGGTCAGCACGGCGTCGCCGGCCTCCGGCAGGCCGCTGTTCTCCATGACGACGACGACCCGCAGCTCCTCGTCGTTCACGGCCCGATGGATGGTCCCGGGCGTGAACCACACGACGTCGCCGGCGACGAGGGGCACCTCCCCGGCGCCGCCCTCCATCGTGAGCGTCTGCAGCCGCCCCCGGCCGCCGACGACCACGTAGGCCTCCGAGCAGCACAGGTGCAGGTGCGGGGAACCCCCGTGCAGGCCGTCGTGGGTACCCCACGGGTAGACGTCCAGGCCGCTGAGGCCGACCGCCCCCGGCAACGGCGCCGGCGGGGCGCCCGCCGCGGGGTGCCGGGCGGCCGTCACAGCGGGTGCTCGGCCACGTGGGCCGCCACGTCGCTGCGGGTCCAGGGCCGGTCGACGACCACCACCCGGTGCCGCAGGGTGAGGGCGTCCCCCGGCGCGAGCGTCACCTCCTCGGAGAAAGCCGGTGAGGGGTTCACCGCGGGGAACGGCTCACGGCGGACGAACCAGCGCAACGGCACCGCCGCGGAACTGGTCCCGGCCATGAAGAGGAGGGTCGCGCCGCCGTCGACCTCGTCGTGCAGACCCGTGTAGGCCAGCCACGGCGAGGTGGCGCCCATCGGCTCCGGTGCGGCGTCCTCGTCGGCGACGAGCACCTCTCCCCCGGTGAAGCCGCGCGGTCCCCGCCAGAAGAACCCGGTGTAGCCGGCGTCGGGGCGTCCGTGCGTGGTCGGGCTGCCGACGTGCAGGTCCCGGCCGCGGACGTTGCAGAGCTCGGTGCCGAAGTCCAGCGCCCAGGTGCCCCGCTCGACGTCGACCCCGTGCCAGCGCAACTCGCGCCGCTCGGTGACCCAGTCCTCACCGGCGGCGGTCACCCAGGTGAGCTCCTCGACCAGGCGGACCTCGTGGTCGGCCACGGCGAACTCGGCGAAGCGGTCGTGCCGCATGCGGCCGATGTTGTCGACGGGGACGTAGCCTTGCCCGTGGCGGTAGCTGTAACCGCCCCAGAAGTTCTGGTCCGACAGGTGGGACACGGTCATCTGCAGGCCCTTGTGCCAGCGGTGGTCGTTCGGTCGATAGGCCGACACCAGCCCGCCGGAGAGAGTTCGCAGGGGGTGCAGGTAGGGCTTCCGGGACTCGAAGTCCGGCACCTGGGGGTCGTAGTCGTACGACGCGATCTCGACCCGCCCGGCACCCTCGCCGACGCCGACGCCGTCGCCCTCGACGGCGACGACCACGCGGCGGCCGTGCTCGTGGACGACCCGGAGCACGGCGCTCACCGCTGACCCCCGGTGGTCGCCAGGTCGCCACCGAGCCGGTCGTAGTGCGGACTGCCGGGTACGAGATCGGCCCGGGCGACGCTGCCCCCGGACGCCGAGGAGCGGTAGAGACCGGTGACCAGTTCCATCGTCTCGCGGCCCTGCCGGCCGCTGACCAGCGGGCGCTCCCGCCGGTCGAAGGAGTCGAGCAGGCTCCGCAGCTGCGCCACGTGCCCGCTCGCCACCCCGCCCGTGGGGGCCCAGCCGGCGATCCGCTCCCGGTCGGTGACGTGCGGAGCCGGCGTCCACGTCCAGTCGTCGTCCCCGTAGCCGTACAGGTGCTCCAGCTCGACGGTCGCGTCGGTGAAGTCGAACCGCAGGTAGCTGGTCTGCCGCGGGGAGAGCACGCTGTTGACGATCGAGGCCATGGCGCCGGACTCGAAGGTCACCACCGCCATCGCGACGTCCTCGGTCTCGACCCGCCGGTCGAGGGTTCCGGTGACCGCGCTGACCTCGCGCCAGTTCCCGAGCACGGACAGCAGCAGGTCCATCTGATGGATGCCGTGGCTCATCGTCGGTCCGCCGCCCTCGGTCTCCCAGCGGCCCCGCCACGGCACCTCGTAGTAGTCGTGGCCGCGATACCAGAGGGTGTGGCAGACGGCGACGAGCGGGCGCCCGAGCGCACCGGTGCGCACCTGCTCGCGCAGCTGCTGGGCGCCCGAGCCGAAGCGGTGCTGGAAGACGTAGGCGACGTACGGCCCACCCTCCTGCTCGCGCTCGGCGACGGCGTCCAGGTCGAGGAGGGAGAGCATCGGCGGCTTCTCGCACCACACCCAGGCCCCGGCGTCGAGGCACGCCGTGACGCCCTCGAGGTGGGCCGACGGCGGGGTGCACAGCGTGACCAGGTCCGGTGACTCGGCGGCGAGCATCGCCCGGATGTCGCCGTAGACACCGGGGACGCCCCAGCGCCCGGCGAGCTCGCGGGCACGGATGAGGTCGACGTCGGCGAGCGCGACGACCTGGACCCGCTCCCCCACGTCTGCCAGCGCGGGAAGATGGCGGTCATCGGCGATCGCGCCGGCTCCGACGACGGCGACCCGGACCGGCGTGGTTGCGTGGTCCACAGGACTCCTCACTGCGCGGTCGGCCGCCGGGGGCAGCCGCGGACGACGGTCTGGTCGCACCATCCCGGCGAGGCGTCCGCCCGACGGTGGGACCGGGGGGACGCCGATCAGCGGGACAGCCGCGCCCCGGTGCTGCTGGAGAACACGTGCTCCTCACCACCGCGGATGACGAACCGGACCTCGTCACCGGCCCGCGGCGGCCGCCGGGCATCGACCCGCGCGACGATCTGCGCGGTGTCCCCGCCGTGCAGGTGCTCGGCGAGTTCCCGATCCAGCAGCGATGCGTAGACGTAGGCGTCCGAGCCGAGTTCCTCGACCAGGTCGACGCAGGCCCGGAACCCCGCCTCGCCGGGCGGGGCCACCTCGATCGCCTCGGGACGGAAGCCCAGGGTGACCGACCGGTCGGAGCCGGCCGCCGCGACGGTCTCGCGGGACAGCGGAACGGTCAGCTCGCCGAGCCGGGCACCGCCCTCGACCAGCGGCACCTCCGCGAGGTTCATCGCCGGGGAGCCGATGAAGCCGGCCACGAAGACGTTGGCCGGCCGGTCGTACATCTCCCGCGGGCTGTCGACCTGCTGCAGGATCCCGTCCTTGAGCACCGCCACCCGGTCGCCCATCGTCATGGCCTCGACCTGGTCGTGGGTGACGTAGACCGTGGTGATGCCCAGGCGGCGCTGCAGCGAGGCGATCTGGGTGCGGGTCTGCACCCGCAGCTTGGCGTCCAGGTTGCTCAGCGGCTCGTCCATGAGGAACACCTGGGGCTGGCGCACGATCGCCCGCCCCATCGCCACCCGCTGCCGCTGCCCGCCCGACAGCGCCTTGGGCTTGCGGTCCAGGTAGTCCTCGAGGTCCAGCAGCTTGGCCGCCTCCCGCACCCGGGTGGCCCGCTCATCCTTGCCCATCCCGGCGATCTTCAGGGCGAAGCCCATGTTGTCGGCCACGCTCATGTGCGGGTACAGCGCGTAGTTCTGGAACACCATCGCGATGTCACGGTCCTTGGGCGGCACGTCGGTGACGTCGCGGTCGCCGATCCGGATCGCGCCGCCGTCGACCTCCTCCAGCCCGGCCAGCATCCGCAGCGACGTCGACTTCCCGCAGCCCGACGGGCCGACCAGCACGAGGAACTCGCCGTCCTCGACCGCCAGGTCCAGCTGGTCGACCGCCGGCGTCGAACCGCCGGGGTAGAGCCGGGTCGCCTTGTCGTAGGTGACCGATGCCATCGGGGAGCTCCCTCGCTCTGACGGGGTGGGACGGGCGGCGCGGAACGGTCCCGACGCGAACGCGTGGGGCCGCGCTCCCGCACGGTGTGAGTCCGCTCACCCTATGGGCAAGCGCTTTCCGGCGTCAAGGATCCTCATCCGGTCAGCTCCGCCATCCGGTCGGTGGCGAAGACCAGGCCGTGCCCGGGGGCGGTGTCGGCACGCAGGACGCCGTCGGCGATGGCCACCCCGCTGGGCCGGGCGAGCGCCCCCAGCGCCGCGAACGAGGCGTCCTCGACGTCCTCGACCATGGTGGTCAGCGGCAGGCACATCGCCAACTGGCCGGAGAGGTCCGGCAGCAGATGGGGCGCCACTGGCACGCTCGCCGCAGCCGCCAGCTGGGCGATCCGCAGGAACGGCGTGATGCCCCCCACCCGCACGACGTTGGGCTGGACGACGTCGGCCGCCCCGGACGCCAGCAGCGCGCGGTACTGGAACGCGGTGTAGACGTTCTCCCCCACCGCGATCGGCACGCCCAGCCCGGCGTCGTGCAACCGGCCCAGCGCGGGCAGGTCGTCGGCGACCAGCGGCTCCTCGACCCAGTACAGGTCGAAGGCCGACATGGCCCGGACCGCACGCATCGCCGTCGGCAGGTCCCAGCGCTGGTTTGCGTCGACCATCAGCCGGCGGTGCGGTCCGAGCACCGCGCGGACGGCGGCCACCCGCTCGACGTCCTCGGCCAGGTCCGGCCGACCCACCTTGATCTTCACCGCGGTGCACCCGTCGGCGACCCAGCGCTCGGTCTGGGCGACCAGCTCCTCGAGGGAGTAGTGGAAGTTGACCCCGCTGCCGTAGACGGCGACCGAGTCCCGCCGGCGGCCCAGGTGGTCGACCAGGCTCCGCCCGGCGGCCTTCGCCGCGAGGTCCCACAGCGCGGTGTCGACGGCGGCGATCGCCATCGTGGTCAGGCCGCCACCGCCGGCCTCGTGCAGGTGCCACCAGAGCCGGTCCCAGACCACGCCGGGCTCCACCGGCCCGCCGACGACCACCGGGGCGACGTCGGAGTCGACGAGCGCCTGCAGCGCGCGGGCCCCGATCGACGGCGTCCAGCTGAACCCGGTGCCGGTGCGCCCGTCGCTGGTCTCCAGCTCGGTGACCAGCAGGTGCAGCGCGGGCACGTCGGCGCCCCACGGCCGGGACAGCGGCAGCCGGAACAGCCGGCTGGACAGCCGGGTGACCGTGCTCATCGCAGCTCCGTGCGCCAGCTGCGCGACGCCGTCCAGCCCAGCAGCCGCTCGGCCTTCGCGGTGCTGAACGCCGGGCTGGTGCCGGTCAGCCCGGCCGCCAGCTCGGGCGCGACCCCGGAGTACTCGGGCAGCAGCTCGGCCAGCGGCGCCTCGGCCAGCGCGTCCCGCGCGCCGACGAAGTACACCTCGCCGTTGGGCACCTCACCGGCCTTGCCCAGCAACGTGTCCAGGAAGTCCGCGCAGTCCCGGGCGTCGACGTAGTTGAACAGCGAGACCGCGCCGTGCCGCGGGTCGGCGATCCGCTCGCGCACCGTGTGCCCCTGCTGGGTCGGCGCGCCCGCCCACTCCTCCGGGGCGATCACGAAGCACGGCCGGAACGCCGCCAGCCGCACCCGGTCGCCGTACTGGGCGGCGAACATCCGCATGGTCTGCTCGGCGGCCAGCTTGGACAGCCCGTAGGCGTTCCACGGCCGCGCCGGGTGGTCCTCGTCCAGCGGCAGGTACCGCGGCGCCCAGCCGGCCGGGCTGCCGTACCCCATGACCGTGGGGCTGCTGGCGGTCACCACGGTGCCGACGCCGGAGTCGACCGCGGCCTGCAGCACGTTGTAGGCCAGCGCGGTGTTGGTCGCGTGGATGACCGACTCGGGACGGCTGAACGGGACGGCGATGGCCGCCAGGTGCACCACGGCGTCGGGCCGGTAGCGGGCCATGACGCCGTAGGCCTGGCCGAGGTCGGCCAGGTCGGCGGGGAACGTCGCGGCGGCCTTCTCCGACGGCGCCGCGGTGACGTCGACCGAGACGACCTCGTGGCCGGCCTCGGCCAGCCCGTCGACGACGCTGCGGCCCAGCCGGCCGGCACCCCCGGTGACCAGCACCCTCACGCCGACTCCACCCTGCCCGCGCCCACGCCACCCGCCCCGACGCCGAGCACCACGACGTCCAGGTAGCGCTGCTTCACCGTCTCCACGACCTCGGCCTTGGGCTGGGCCCAGACGTCGGCGTTGAAGATCTCCACCTCGACGTCCCCGGTCCAGCCCGTGGCCTCGACCGCTGCCACGAACGGCGGGAAGTCGATCACCCCGTCGCCCATGTAGCCGCGGGCCATCAGCGCGTCGGCCGGGATGGGCATGAGGAAGTCGCAGACCTGGAAGGAGGCGATCCGGTCGCCGGCCCGCTCGATCGACCGCCAGACGTCCGGGTCCCACCACAGGTGGAAGGTGTCGACCACGACGCCCACCTGCGCCGACGGGAAGGGCGCCGCCAGGTCGAGAGCCTGACCGAGGGTGGAGAGCACGGCCCGGTCGGCGCAGTACATCGGGTGCAGCGCCTCCAGCGAGAGCCGGACCCCACGCTCCCCCGCGTACGGCGCGAGCTCGGCCAGCGCATCGGCCACCCGCTCCCGGGCTCCCACCAGGTCCCGCGATCCGGCCGGCAGCCCGCCGACCACCATGACCAGCGACCCCGCGTCCAGGGCGGCGGCCTCGTCGATCGCCCGCCGGTTGTCCTCGAGGGCCGCGGCCCGGGCGGCCGGGTCGGTCGCGGTCAGGAAACCGCCGCGGCAGTGCGAGGACACCCGCAGCCCGGCGTCGCGGATCAGCTTCGCCGTCCGCTCCAGCCCGAACTCGGCGACCGGCTCGCGCCAGGTGCCGAGCGCGGACAGCCCCGCCGCGGCCACGCCGTCGACGAAGTCGGGCATCGGCCAGCCCTCGACCGTCTTGTGGTTGATCGACAGCTTCGCCAACCGCGGGTCGGCGCTCACTGGCCCACCCCCACGGTCTGCAGGTAGGTGCGCATCCGGGCAGCGGCGAGCTCCGGGTCGGGCAGCAGTCCGGCGGCGTCGGCCAGCCGGAACACCTCGGCCAGGTGCTGCGGGCTGCGGGCGCTCTCCAGCCCGCCGACCATCCGGAAGCCCGGCTGGTGACCGGCCAGCCAGGCGAGGAAGACGATCCCGGTCTTGTAGTAGTAGGTGGGCGCGCCGAACAGGTGCCGGGACAGCGCCACGGTCGGCTCCAGCAGCCGGTCGTAGGTGGCCAGGTCGCCGCGGTCCAGCGCCTGCAGCGCGGTGGAGGCGGCCGGGGCGATCGCGTCGAAGATGCCCAGCAGGGCGTGCGAGTACGACTCGCCGTCCCCGCGCACTAGCGTCGGGTAGTTGAAGTCGTCGCCGGTGTAGAGCCGGACGCCGTCGGGCAGCCGGCGGCGCATGTCCACCTCGTGCGCCTCGTCGAGCATCGAGACCTTGATGCCGTCGACCTTGGCGCTGTGGTCGGCGATCACCTGCAGCACGGTGTCGGTGGCCTCGGCCAGCTGCGCCGAGCCCCAGTAGCCGGCCAGCGCCGGGTCGAACATGGGGCCGAGCCAGTGCAGGATCACCGGCCGGGACACCTGCTCGAGCAGCCGGCCGTAGACCTTGGCGTAGTCCTCGGCGCTGCCGGCCACCCGGGCCAGCTGCCGGCTGGCCATGATGATCACGTTGGCCCCGGCGCCCTCGATCACCTCGATCTGCTCGAGGTAGGCGGCCAGCACCTCGTCGGTGCCGGCCAGCTCGGCCGGCGCCTGGTCGGTGCCCGCCCCGCAGGCCAGGAGCCCGCCGCAGGCCTGCGCCTCGGCGGCCGAGCGGCGGATCAGCTCGGCGGTGGTGCTCCAAGGCATGCCCATCCCGCGCTGGGCGGTGTCCATCGCGTCGGCGACGCCCAGGCCGTAGGACCACAGGTGCCGGCGGAAGGCCAGGGTCGCGTCCCAGTCGACGTCCACCGGCGCACCCGGGGTGTTGTCGCCGAGCGGGTCGGCGACGACGTGCGCGGCGGCGTAGGCGGTGCGGCTGGTCAGCGGGCCGTCGGGGCGGGTGAAGGCGCCGGGCTCGCCGAGCCGGTGCTCGCCGACGGTGCCGTCGGCGCGGGGCAGGAGGACGGTCGGGCCGCTCACACCGTCACCTCGGGGATCTCGATGCGGCGCCCCTCGGCGGAGGACTGCAGCCCCAGTTCGGCGACCTGGACGCCGCGCGCACCGGCGAGGAAGTCGTAGGGGTGCGGGGCGTCCTCCAGCACGTGGCGGAGGAACTGCTCCCACTGCGCCCGGAAGCCGTTGTCCAGGTCGGCGTTGTCCGGCACGACCTGCCACTGGTCGCGGAACCGCTCGGTGACCGGCAGGTCGGGGTTCCACACCGGCTTGGGCGTGGTGGCGCGGTGCTGGATCTTGCACTCGCGCAGCCCGGCGACGGCGCTGCCCTCGGTGCCGTCGACCTGGAACTCGACCAGCTCGTCCCGGTAGACCCGCACCGCCCACGAGGAGTTGATCTGCGCGATCACGCCGCCGGGCAGCTCGAAGATCCCGTACGCGGCGTCGTCGGCGGTGGCCGGGTAGGCCTGCCCGTGCTCGTCGATGCGGGTCGGGATGTGCGTGACCGCCTTGGCGGTGACCGCCTCCGGCCGGCCGAAGAGGTTCTCCAGCACGTAGGACCAGTGGCAGAACATGTCGACGACGATCCCGCCGCCGTCCTCCTTGCGGTAGTTCCAGCTGGGCCGCTGGGCCTCCTGCCAGTCACCCTCGAAGACCCAGTAGCCGAACTCGCCGCGCACCGACAGGATGCGGCCGAAGAAGCCGCCGTCGATCAGCCGCTTCAGCTTCACCAGGCCCGGCAGGTAGAGCTTGTCGTGGACCACCCCGTTCTTCACCCCGGCCTCCGCGGCCAGCCGGGCCAGCTCCAGAGCGCCGTCGAGGGACTCCGCGGTCGGCTTCTCGGTGTAGACGTGCTTGCCGGCGGCGATCGCGGCCTTGATCGACTTCTCCCGCGCCTGGGTGACCTGCGCGTCGAAGTAGATCGGCGCGGAGTCGTCGCGCAGCGCCTCGTCCAGGTCCGTCGTCCACCGCTCGATGCCGTGCTGGGCGGCCAGGTCGGCCAGCTTGCGCTCGTTGCGCCCGACCAGGATCGGCTCGGGCACGACCCGGCGGCCGTCGGCGAGCTCCAGGCCGCCGGCGTCCCGGATCGCGAGGATGGACCGGACCAGGTGCTGGCGGTAGCCCATCCGGCCGGTGACGCCGTTCATGATGATGCCGATCGAGCTGGACACGGTGCTTGCCTCCGGGGCGGGTGAAGGGGTCATCGGGTGCTCCCGGCGGGAGCGGCTGCGACCTCGGGCCGCAGCGGGATGCCGAAGTCGGCCAGGTGCACGACCTGGCCGGTGGTCAGGGACCGGTTGGCGGCCGCGCCGACGAGGACGCTGCGGACGCCGTCGAGCCAGCCGGCCGCCTGGCCGAGCGGGTCGGGTCGGGTGCCGGGGCGGAACAGGTCGTCGAGGAGGAGGGCGTCGCCGCCACCGTGCGCGCCGGGCCCCTCCGGCACCTGGATCCGCTGGGCGGTCTCCCAGCGGCGCTGCAGCAGCAGCTCGGTGCCCTCGGTGCGGGCACCGGAGGACGCCGGGGCCGCCTCGAGGGTGGCGCTGGGATCGACGGCCACGCCGAACCCGCCGATGACGTCGTCGGCGGCGACCACCGCCGCCCGCTCGACCACCGACAGCTCGATCCGGCCCTCGGTGCCGTTGATGCTCACCCGGTAGCCCTCCCACGGGCCGTGGGCGTTGAGCGAGTAGCTGAGCATCGGGCCGCCGCCGTAGCCGAGCAGCAGCGCCATGTTGTCCTCGATGGTGATGCCGGGCGCGAAGACGTCCTGGTCCCGGATGTAACCGTCCTCGGCCTCGGCGTCGAGGTAGAGCGCGCGCAGCCGGTCGTTCCCGGCCAGGTCGAGGGCGAACGGGTCGCGGCCGGCGTCCGGGGCGCCGTGGCTGCGCGCCGGACGTTCGCCCAGGCCCCGCTCCTTCGCGTTGGCGTCGCCGTAGAAGCGCAGGTCGCCGAGGGCGAAGACGGTCTCGGGAACCGCGTCGACCCACCAGTTGACCAGGTCGAAGTGGTGCGTGGCCTTGTGCACGAACAGGCCGCCGGACAGCGACTTGTCCCGGTGCCAGCGGCGGAAGTAGTCGGCGCCGTGGACGGAGTCCAGCACCCACTCGAAGTGCACCGAGGTGACCGCGCCGATCGCGCCCTCGGCGACGAGCCGGCGGACGGCGGCGTTCCGCGGCGAGTAGCGGTAGTTGAAGGTGACGACCAGGTCGCGCCCGCTGTCGGCGACCGCGTCCACGATCGTGGCGCAGCCCGCGGCGTCGGTGGTGAGCGGCTTCTCGCAGATGACGTCGTGCCCGGCGCGCAGCGCGCGGGAGACGTACTCCGCGTGCGTGTGGTCGACGCTGGCGACGATGACGGTGTCCGGGCGCTCGGCCTCGAGCATCGAGTCGAAGTCCTGCGGCGCGTACGCCGGCAGGGGCGCCGCGCCGGGGTGGGCCGCGGCGTACTGGCGCTGGTAGTAGGCCATGCGGACGCGGTTGGGGTCGCAGAGGGCGACCAGCCGGCCCACGTCGGCGTGGCTGCCCAGCAGCGCCGCGACGTACATCTCCGCGCGGTGGCCGGTGCCGACGATCGCGTACCTGCGCGGCGCCGGGGGCGCGGACGAGTCGGTGGAGGTCACGTCTCCCTCTCGGTGGTCGGACGGGTGGCGCGGGGCGGTGGGGGGGGGGGGGGGGGGGGGGGGGGGGGGGGGGGGGGGGGGGGGGGGGGTGGGGGGGGGGGGGGGGGGGGGGGGCGGGGCGCCCCCGCGGGCCCCCCCCCCCCCCCCCCCCCCCCCCCCCCCCCCCCCCCCCCGGCCGGTGATCAGGCGATCGCCGCCTCGACCTCGGACATGAACCGCTCGGCGGCGTCCTCCACCGAGATCTGGTCGAACAGGATCTGCTCGGTGTAGCGCTGCAGGATCGCCTGCACCTCACCTGCGCCCTGCGGGGGCAGCGCCGGCGGCTCCTGCAGGTCGGGGGTGATCTCCTCGACGAACGCGATGGCGGCCTGGCCCGGCGCGTCCAGGGACGGAGCGATCTGCTCGCGCAGCTCGGTGTTCACCGGCAGCCCGCGGTCGGCCTTGATGATCTCGACCGCCTCCTCGGAGTTGATCAGCCAGTCGAGGAACATCGCGGCCTCCTGCGGGCTCTCGCAGTCGCTGCTGATCGCCCAGAACATGGCCGGCTTGAGGTACATCCCCGTCTCGCCGTCCCCCGCCTCGGTGGGGAACCGCATCAGCTGGAGCTCGTGGCCGGCTCCGGCGGTCAGCGCCGGCAGCTCGTTGGTCCACCAGAACCCGGAGGCCCCGCGGCCGGTGGCGACCAGCGCCTGGTCGACCCCGCCGTTGAACACCTCGACCGTGGTGGAGGGCGGTGGCTCGGCGCCGGACTCCGACGCCTGCTTCTCGATGTTCCACCACTCGGCCAGCGTCTCGGCGGTGAAGCCGATCTCGCCGTTCTCGTCGAACAGCGCCTCGCCCTGCTCACGCGCGTAGATCTCGAAGTTGGTGTCGCCGCCGTTGAGGCCCATGGCCTGCATGCCGTACACCTGACCGCCGGTCGCCTCCGTGACCTGGGCGGCGGTCTCGACCATCTCCTCCCACGTCCAGGACTCGCCGTCGGGGATCTCCACCCCGGCGGTGGCGTAGGCCTGCGGGTCCACGACCACGGAGAAGGCGTTCACACCGGTGGGGATCGCGTAGGTGGCGTCGTCCACCATGCCGGTCTCGGCGACGTTCTCGTCGAGGTTGCCGGTGTCGATCGTGCCGTCCTCGATGTACGGCGTCAGGTCCAGCAGTGCGTTGCGGTCGGCGTACTCACGCACGTACCGGGTGTCCTGCTGCATGACGCAGGGCGCCTGGCCGCCGGCGGTGTTGGTGGCCAGCCTGTCCCAGTAGTCGGCGAACCCGGTGAAGTCGCCCTCGATGGTGACGCCTTCGTTCTGCGACTCGTAGAGGTCGATCAGCTCCTGCGTGGCGGCGTGCCGGGTGTCGCTCCCCCACCACGACATCCGCATCGTGACCGGCCCGTCCTCGCGGGTGGTGCCGCCGTCAGCGGCCGCGCCGCCGCCGTCGCCACCGCACGCAGCGGTGGTCAGCAGCAGCCCGAGGACGCCGCCGGTCACGCCGAGGCGGGTGGGCCAGGACGCCCGCATCCCGAATCTCTGGATCGTGTGCACGTTCCTTACCTCCTTGTAAGTGCTGTCACGTGTGCTGGGGGGTGTCACTTGAGCCCCGTGGTGGCGATGCCTCGGACGAGATAGCGCTGGCCCGCGAGGAAGAAGCCGAAGACCGGCGCCAGGGCGACGATCGACATGGCGAAGACAGGACCCCACGGCGTCTGGCTGGTCGCGTCGACGAACGTCCGCAGGGCAACCGGGACGGTGTACATCTCGGGGTCGGTCAGGAAGATCAGCTGGCTGAAGAAGTCGTTCCAGGTCCAGATGAAGGTGAAGATCGCCGTGGTCGCCAGGGCCGGCACCGACAGCGGGATCACGATCCGCCAGAAGATCGCCCAGTGGCCGCAGCCGTCGATCCGCGCGGCCTCGTCCAGCTCGGTCGGGATGCCCCGGATGAACTGCACCATCAGGAAGATGAAGAAGCCGTCGGTGGCCAGCAGCTTCGGCACGATCAACGGCCAGAACGTGTTGATCCAGTCCAGCTCGGAGAAGAGGATGTACTGCGGGACGATCACCACGTGGATCGGCAGCATCATCGTGCCGAGCATGATCGCGAACCAGACCTTCTTGAACCGGAAGTCGAGCCGGGCGAACGCGTAGGCCGCCAGGGAGCAGGCCAGCAGGTTCCCGATGATCGAACCGGCGACGATGATCAGCGAGTTCCAGATGTAGTGGCCGAAGTCCCGGGGCAGCGCCGTCCAGCCCTCGGGGTAGTTCTGCGCGGTGACGCGCTCGGGGATCAGCCCGGTCTGGCTGAAGATGTCCTCGGTGAACTTGAACGAGCTCGAGAGCATCCACAGCAGCGGGTAGAGCATGAGCAGCGCGCCCAGGATGAGAACGGTGTGCGCCAGCCAGCGCGGCCGCTGCTTCTTCCGACGGTCGGGCAGCTTCTCCGTGGCAGCCACAGGGGGGGCCACGGTCAGGTCAGTCGCCATAGAACACCCAGTACTTCGATGCGAGGAAGTTGATCGCGGTCAGCCCACCGACGATGAGCAGGAGGAACCAGGCGAGCGCGGACGCGTAGCCCATGTCGAAGTTCCCGAAGCCGCGCTGGTAGAGGTAGAGCGTGTAGAACAGCGTCGAGTCGGCCGGGCCACCGGTGCCGCCGCTGACGATGAACGCCTGCGTGAAGGTCTGGAACGCGTTGATCGTCTGCAGCACGAGGTTGAAGAAGATGATCGGCGAGAGCAGCGGCAGGGTGACCTGGAAGAACTGCCGGACCTTCCCCGCGCCGTCCAGGGACGCCGCCTCGTAGTACATCGTCGGGATCTGCCGCAGGCCGGCCAGGAAGATGACCATCGGGGCACCGAAGGTCCAGACGTTCAGGACGATCAGCGTGCCGAGGGCGTAGTCGGGGTCGGAGACCCAGCCGGGCGGGTTGTCGAACCCGACGAACCGGAGCACCTGGTTGAGCAGGCCGTCGGAGCCGAAGATCTGCCGCCACAGGATGGCGATCGCGACGCTCCCGCCGATCAGCGACGGCAGGTAGTAGATGGACCGGTACAGCGCCAGGCCGCGCAGGCCGCGGTCGAGGATCATCGCCAGGAACAGCGCGAACGCCAGCTGCAGCGGCACCGAGACGACGACGTAGGTGAACGTGACCCTGAGCGACTGGTAGAAGCGCGGGTCGTCGAACATCCGCTCGAAGTTGGCCAGCCCGACCCACTCCGGCGAGCCGATGAGGCTGTAGTCGGTGAAGGACAGGTAGGCCGACGCCAGGATGGGGCCGGCGGTGATGAACAGCAGGCCGGCGAACCACGGTGCGAGGAACAGGTAGGGCACCAGCCGGCCGGACTGCCTGCTGCGCCGCCGCTTTCCGGGCGACGACGCGTTGCGCCCCCCGGGGGGAGCCTCGTCGTGCGGGCGTGCACGCGACGAGACGTCGAGCGTGGACGACACGGGCTCTCACCTCTCTGCAGAGCTCGGCGGACGGGTTCGCCGGGTGGACGGAGTGCAGTGCATCACACTTGGTAAGCGCTTTCTAGAGCCTCCCGCGACGACCTGCTCCCGCCACGAGCCGGCGGCTGCACCCCCCGCGAGGAGCTGTGCGGTGAGTCACAGTGCGGCAAGCGCTTTCTAACCAACCGCCGAAACCATGTCAATGGGTCGATCCGGCGCAGATCACCGCACGCGCTTCCCGCACCGCGCTGACCTGCGTATTCGTCTCCACAAGGAGCCGGGGAACCGCAGCCGTGGAGGCGCGTCGTCGGCAACCCCTTTCCAGGGCAGGTGACCGTCGCTACGCTCGGCAGCGCTGCGGCCCACCGGGCGACCGCACTGGGTGGAACGGGGGAACGGTGTCGGAGACGTCCGGGCCGGCCGGCCGCGTGGTCCTCGTCGGAGCCCACGGCCACGGGCGCTGGCACCTGCAGAACCTCCGTCGCCTGAGCGCCTCCAGCGGGATCCGGCTGGTCGGGATCTGCGACCCCCGGCCGCTCGACGACGAGCTGGCCGAGCTGGCCGGTGACGTGCCGGTGTCCCCGGCCCTGGATGACCTGCTCACCCGCGTGGCCCCCGACGTCACGATCATCTGCACCCCGATCCACACCCACACGGACCTGTCGCTGACCGCGGCCAGGGCCGGCAGCCACGTGCTGCTGGAGAAGCCGCCGGCGCCGACCATGGCGGATTTCGAGCGCCTGGTCGCCGGCATCGAGGCGACCGGCATGGCCTGCCAGGTCGGTTTCCAGAGCCTGGGCTCGGCGGCCATCGGGCGGGTGCGCTCGCTCGTGGCCGAGGGGGCGATCGGCTCGCTCCGGGGCGTGGGCGGCGCCTGCGCCTGGGTCCGGGACGCCTCCTACTACGACCGGGCCCCCTGGGCCGGCCGGCGCACCGTCGACGGGGTCCCGGTGGTGGACGGCGCCCTGACCAACCCGTTCGCCCACGCCGTCGCCACCGCGCTGGCGCTCACCGGGGCGACCGGCCCCGGCTCGCTGGCCGCCATCGAGGTGGAGCTCTACCGGGCGAACCCGATCGAGGCCGACGACACCTCCTGCCTGCGGGTGCGGACCGCCGACGGCGTGACGATCGTCATCGCGGCCACGCTGGCCGCCGAGCGCCCCCGCGACCCCCAACTGGTGGTCCACGGCTCGGCCGGCCGGATCACGCTGTCCTACAAGACCGGCACGGTGCGGCTGCAGGCCGGCGAGGTGGACGAGACGACGACGCACCCGAGCACCGACCTGCTGGAGAACCTGCTGGCGCACATCGCCGACCGCAGCGTTCCGCTCCTCGTGCCGCCGGCGCAGACCCACTCCTTCATGCGCATCGTCGAGGCGGTCCGCTGCGCGCCGGACCCGATCGAGATCCCGGCCCACAACCGGCGGAGCGAGGGCGCGGGCCCGGCCCGCCACCAGGTCGTGCCCGGGATCGACCAACTGGTCGACGACGCCGCCGAGCAGCTGCGGCTGTTCTCCGAGCTCGACGCGCCGTGGGCCCGGCCCGGCACGCGCACCGATCTGCCGACCGGCGCGGCGGGAGCCTGACGATGGCGCTCAAGGGGGTCCACCAGGGCCACGTCCCGGAGCACCCGGTGCCGGCGGGCAGGACGCTCGCCACGCTGCGGGTCGGCGACGTCGTCGTCGCCACCTACTGCGACGGCGCCGACCTGCCGGCGGTCCTGGCCCCCCGGCCGTTCCTGCACCCGGTGACCACGTTGTCCGGCCGCCCGGTGACCGACGCCCAGCCCGAGGACCACCGGTGGCACCTGGGCGTCTCGGTGACCCTGCAGGACGTCGGGGGGGCCAACATCTGGGGCGGTCGGACGTACCTGGCCGGGGAGGGGTACACGTGGCGGGCCGACCACGGCCGGCAGGTGCACACCGGCTGGCGCTCCCGGGACGCCACGGGGTTCACCGAGACCCTCGAGTGGCGCGGGCCCCGCGGCGAGGTCCTGCTCACCGAGGAGCGCACCCTCCGGGCACGCGCGGCCGACCTGCCGGGCGGGTGGACCCTCGACCTCTCCACCCGCCTGCGCAACGCGACGGGTGCGCAGCTGCAGCTGGGCAGCCCGGCCACCCACGGGCGGTCCGGGGCCGGGTACGGCGGGCTGTTCTGGCGGCTGCCCACCGCGCCGGACGCGCGGGTCACCACCGCGGACGCCGAAGGGGAGGATGCCGTGCACGGCGCGGTGGCGCCCTGGGTGGCGTACTCCGCCGGCGGTCCGGATCCTGTGACGGTGGCGCTGGCCGGGCTCGATGACCAGGCACGGGCAGACCCGTGGTTCGTCCGGGTCGCCGACTACCCGGGCCTGGGCTCGCAGCTGGCCGCCGAACGGCCGGTGCTGCTGGCCCCCGGCGAGGAGACCACGCGGAGCTTCCGCGCCCTGATCGCCGACGGGACGCCCGGTCCCGACGGCATCACCCGCGCGTTGACCGCCGCCGCCGAGGACGGGCCGTGACCACCCCCGCGCAGGAGCCCCCCCGCCGCAGGCCGGGTCCGGGCGCCGCCGGGCCCGACGGTGCCCGGCGGGCCGGCCCGGTCCTGCTCGCCGAGGTCGCCGCCCAGGCCGGCGTCTCCCTGGCCACCGCCTCGCGCGTGCTCAGCGGCAGCCGCTCGGTGGGCGAGCCGCACCGCGGACGGGTGCTGGCCGCCGCCCGCGAGCTGCAGTACACGCCGAACGCACAGGCGCAGGCCGTGGCCCGCGGGGCGAGCAACGTCGTTGGGCTGATCATCCATGACGTCCTCGACCCGTACTTCTCCAGCATCGCCCGGGGTGTCATGCGGCACGTCGAGGAGCGGGAGCTGGTCGTCCTGCTGGCCAGCACGCACAGCGACCTCCAGCGCGAGCTGGAGTTCGTGGCCACCATGCGTTCGCACCGCTCGCGCGCGCTGATCATCTGCGGCAGCCGCACCACGGACCGGGCCCACAACGAACGGCTGGCCAAGGAGCTCGACGGCTACACGGCCGCCGGTGGCCGCGCCGCGGTCATCAGCCAGAACCGGCTGGGAACGCACGCGGTCGTGCCGCAGAACCGCGCCGGCGCGCGGAAGCTGGCCCGGGAGCTGTGCCGCCTCGGGCACCGGGAGTTCGCCGTGCTCGCCGGGCCGACGGGCCTGCTGGCGTCCCGCGACCGGGTCGCCGGGTTCCGCGACGGGCTGGCCGACGAGGGGGTTCCCCTCGGGAACATGCAGGTGCTGCACGGGGCCTTCACGCACGAGGGCGGCGAGGAGATGGTCACCCGGCTGGTAGAGGACGGGCTCCGGGCCAGCTGCATCTTCGCCGTCAACGACGTGATGGCGCTCGGTGCGCTCTCGGGTCTGCGGAAAGCAGGTGTCGACGTGCCCGGTGACGTCTCGCTGGCCGGCTTCGACGACATCCCCACCCTGCGCGACGTCGTCCCGGCGCTCACCTCGGTGCGGCTCCCGCTGGAGGAGATGGGGGTCCAGGCCGCCCAGCTCGCTCTCGACGCCGAACCGGATGCCGAGCCGCGCAGCGTGAAGGTCCACGCCGAGGTGGTGCTGCGCGACAGCACCCGCCGGCTGCGCTGAGGCGACGTGTCCCCGGACCCGGCCGCACCGTCGGCCGCCGATCGCGGCGTCAAGCGCGAGCGGGTCCTGCGCCTGCTCCGCGACGCCGGGCGCGAGCGCCTCGTGCTGACCAGCGTCGGTGCGCTGGCCTGGTACCTCGACGGCGCCCGGCCGGCCGTCCGCCTCTCCGCGGAACGCGGCGTCCTCGCGGTCGTCGTGGACGCCGACGGGGACGCCGTGATCGTGCCCGGGAACGAGGTGGACCGGCTCCGCGCCGAGGAGCTGCCCGCGGCGGTCGACGTCCGGGTGACCGACTGGTGGGCCCCGCTGCTGGGGCCCGAGCTCGCGCCGGGCGCACCGGGAGTCCTGCACGAGGACGAGCCGGCGGCCGCCGAGGGGCTCCGGGCGGCCCGGGCGGCGCTGCTGCCGGCCGAGCGGGAGCGGTACCGGGCGCTGGGCCGGGACGCCGCGGAGGCGCTCACCACGGCCGCGTTGCGGCTGCACCCGCGGATGCCCGAGCGGGAGGCGGCCGCGCTGCTCGCCGGCGAGCTCGTCGCCCGGGGCGCCGATCCGGTGGTCGTGCTGGTCGCCGGGGAGGATCGGCTGCCCTTCCGCCACGCGCTGCCCACCGCCGGGCCGCTGGGCCACCGGGTGATGCTCGTCGTCTGCGCCCGGCGCCACGGGCTGATCGCCAACGCCACCCGGTGGGTCCGCCTGGGCGGGCCGGGCCGGGAGGACGCCGGCGCGGCCGCCCGCATCCGGGAGGTCGAGACGGCCTTCCTCGCCGCGACGGTCCCCGGCCGCACGGTGGGCGACGCCCTGGCCGCCGGCATCGCCGCGTACGCCGCCGCCGGGTTCCGCGCCGACGAGTGGACCCGGCACCACCAGGGCGGGCCGACGGGCTACTGGGGGCGCGACCCGGTCGCCACGCCCGGCAGCCGCGTCCCGGTGGTCCTCCACCAGGCGTTCGCCTGGAACCCGTCGGCCCCCGGGGTCAAGGCCGAGGACACGGTGCTGCTGGGCCCCGACGGCCTCGAGGTGCTGACCACCGACGGGGTGTGGCCGCAGACGCCCGATGCGCTCGGGCTGCCGCGCCCCGACGTCCTCGTGCGCTGACCGCCCGGGAGCCCGCGAGGGCGCCGTCCCCCCGGCATGGCCGGGGGGACGGCGCCCTCACCTCGGGACGGCGCTCAGCGGAGCTCGCCGCTGCCGGCCCCGGCCCGCACCAGCCCGGGCACGGCGGACGTCGGGTCGAGACGCTCGACGAAGGCCGGCGTCCAGCTCACCGTGGTCGGGATGTCCGGTTCGTGGGCGGCGTTGTAGGCCTCGACCAGGCTCACCCGGCCGTTCCCGCCCCCGCGGACGAGGGTGCCGGACTCCGCGAGCCCAGCGTCGGTGAGCCGGTCACCGCGCCAGTCCTCGACGACGTCGGCGCGGTCGATCGCCGGGTGCAGGAGGAAGGCGTTGTTCTCCGCGATGATCTCGGCCTCGACCCCGACCCCCCACGTGTAGCTGTAGTACTCGGGGTTGGTGACGACGTACAGGTTGTTGTAGACGTGCACGTCGCCGTACCGCACCCGCGGTGCCCGCTGGCCGATGTCCTGCCAGAGGTTGTGGTGGAAGGTGACCCGGAGCGTGCCGCGGTCGCTGGTCCGGCTGTTCGAGGAGCCGATCAGGTTGGTCTTGTCGTGGTCGAGGAACTCGTTCCACGAGACGGTGACCAGGTCGGCGCCGTTGGTGATGTCCAGCAGCCCGTCGTGCACCTCGAAGCGTGCGCCGTGGACGGTGGGCAGCGACTCCGGGGGGTTGCGCCCGTCGTCGAAGGTGTTGTGGTCGACCCAGACGTGGGTGGACTCGGCGATCCACAGGTTGTCGTAGTCGGCGTTCCAGGCCCCGGCGTCGCCGTCGGTCGGGTCCCAGGCGGTGAAGCAGTCGTAGGCGTCGGACAGCCGCAGGTTGCGGATGATCACGTTGTCGGAGCCCCGGACCGTGAGCGCCGCCCCGACGATCCCGGCGTCCCGGCCGACGCCCACGATGGTGACGTTCGAGCCGACGTACTGGCGGATCTGGGCGTTCTGCACGGCTGCCGACGCCGCCCGGGCGTCCTCGAGCGGGCCGGCGGGCTCGGTCTCGGTCCCCCACACCTCCGGCGCGTAGGCGTCGATGTAGTCCTGCATGTCGAAGCCCTCGACCTCGTAGGCGGCGCAGTCGACAGCGCCGTCGGGTGTGCGCAGGTTCGCGTCGAGCACCCCGTGCACGTAGACGATGCGCGGGGTCGTGTCGCCGCGTGCGGCGTCGCCCCCGAGCGCCGCGCGGAACTCCTCCCAGGTGTCGACGTGGAAGACGTGGTCGGCGCTCGCGGCCCGGCCCCCCGTCGTGCCGCCCTCGGCCGCGGCCCAGCCGTCCTGCGGGCCGAGCGCCTCCCGGCCCAGATCGCCGCCGCGCGCGGAGGCCGCGCCGGTCGGGAGGAGTGTGACGAGCAGTGCTCCGGCGGCTCCGGCGACCACCGCGCGATGGAACGGACGCATGCGGGACTCCCTCGGGAAATCGCTTTCTGTGGCGTGCGCCACATTAGGTAAAGCGCTTTCCGGGTGTCAACGGTCGTCCGCGCGGCGTGCGTCAGCCCTGCGCGGTACCGGATCGGGACGCCGCCCACTCCGCCACCGCGGCGGCGGTGGTGGCGCGCAGCAGCTCTGCCGCCCGGCGGAGCGCGTCGTCCACGCCCTCCGCCCGGGCCGCCAGGGCGTGCGCCGCCCGGATTCCGGCGGCCCGCAGCAGGTCGGGCGGGGCGCTCACCTGACCCGCGACCGCCACCACGTCCGCCCCGTGCTGCCGGGCCAGGCGGGCGACCCCCAGCGGCGCCTTGCCGGCCAGGCTCTGGTCGTCCAGGTGCCCTTCGCCGATGAGCACCAGGTCTGCCCCGCGGACGACGGCCGGGAGGTCGAGCAGCTCCAGCAGCAGGTCGATGCCCGACGCCGCCCGGGCCCCGAGGAACGCCATCCCGCCGACGCCCAGCCCCCCGGCGGCGCCGGCGCCGGGCCGGGCGGCGAGATCGCCGCCGCGCATCGCCGCCAGCCGGTCCCCGTAGACGGCCAGGGCGGCATCGAGCTCGGCCACGGTCGCCGGGTCGGCCCCCTTCTGCGGTGCGAACACCGCGGCAGCGCCTGCCGGACCGGTGAGCGGGTTGTCCACGTCGCAGGCGAGCACGGCGTCCACCTCGCGCAGGCGGTGGTCGAGCCCGGCGGTGTCCACGGTTCCCAGCTCCGCCAGCGCCGCCCCTCCCGGAGGGAGCTCCCGCCCGGACGCGTCGAGCATCCGGGCGCCGAGGGCGACGGCCATGCCGGCCCCGCCGTCGGTGGTCGCGCTGCCGCCGAGCCCCAGCACGAACCTGCGGTAGCCCAGGTCCAGGCCCGCGGTGATCAGCTGCCCCACGCCGTACGTCGTCGCCGTGCGGGCGGTGGCCGGTCCAGGCTGCGGCACGTGCCGCAGCCCGCACGCCTGCGCCGTCTCGACGTAGACCGTGTCGCCGATGATCGCCAGGTCCGCGTCGACCTCTCCGCCCACCGGGCCGGTGACCCTGCGGCGGACCAGCCGCGCCCCGGCCCGGCGCAGGACGTCGACGGTCCCGTCGCCACCGTCGGCCACCGGGACGGCGACGACCCGGCAGTCCGGTAGCGCGTCCCGGCAGCCGGCAGCCATGGCGTCCGCCGCCGCGGCGGCGGTCATACTGCCCTTGAACTTGTCGGGGGCGACGACGATCGAGACCTGGGTCACGCACCGAAGGCTAAGGCAACCGCTTTCCCTGCGGTGGGATCCTCGAACCGCTTCCCCCATGGATATCTCAGCGCTAAGGTTTCATCCCATGAGTACGCGCCGGGTCCGCATCGGCATCGACACCGGCGGGACGTTCACCGACGTCGTCGCCGTGGACGAGGAGACCGGTCGGACGACCACCACCAAGACCCCTTCCACCCCCGCCGACCCGGCCGAGGGCTTCCTCACGGGTGTCCGCAAGGTCCTCGACCTCATGGGGCTGACCGGCGAGGCGGTCACCGCCGTCAGCCACGGGACGACGGTCGCGACCAACCAGCTGCTCGAGGGCAAGCTCGACCGGCTGGGCTTCATCACCACCGAGGGCTACGAGTCGGTGCTGGAGATCGCCCGTCAGTCGGTGCCCGACGGCTACGGCAACAGCTACTTCTGG
The DNA here is from genome assembly GCF_054050815.1 of Blastococcus sp. SYSU DS0552. Taxonomy (NCBI): domain Bacteria; kingdom Bacillati; phylum Actinomycetota; class Actinomycetes; order Geodermatophilales; family Geodermatophilaceae; genus Blastococcus; species Blastococcus sp. SYSU DS0552. The sequence goes on along the minus strand of NZ_JBJHAB010000022.1, from coordinate 29,022 downwards.
GTCAAGCCGCCCCGCATCGTCCCGGCCGATCTGGTGCGCACCGTCCGCGGGCGGCTGGACCACACCGGCGCCGAGGTGCGCCCCTTCGACGAGGACGACGCCCGCGCCGCGGCCCGGTTCTTCCGCGAGGCCGGCATCTCGACGATCGGGGTCTGCTTCCTGCACGCCTACGCGGACGACGCGCACGAGCGCCGCATGCTCGAGGTGCTCCGCGAGGAGCACCCGGACGCCGTGGTGAGCATCAGCTCCCAGGTGCTGCGCGAGTACCGCGAGTACGAGCGGTCGGTGACCACACTGGTCGACGCCGCCGTCAAGCCCAAGGTGGGCGCCTACGTCACCAACATCCGCACCCGGCTCGACGAGATCGCGCCCGGCGTGCCGTTCTACGTGATGAAGAGCAACGGCGGCGTGCTGTCGGCCGCGGAGGTCGTGCACCAGCCGATCACCACGATGCTCTCCGGCCCCGCCGCCGGTGCGCTCGGCGCCGCGCTGATCGCGGGCACGGCCGGGTTCGACCGGGTGCTCACCTGCGACGGCGGCGGCACCTCCACCGACGTCACCGTGGTCATCGACGGCGAGCCCGCGCTCACCACCGAGGGCTCGGTCGGCGACTACCCCAGCAAGATCCCGATGATCGACGTCGTCACCGTCGGCGCCGGCGGCGGCTCGATCGCCTGGCTCTCGCCCGAGGGCACGCTCAAGGTGGGCCCGAAGTCGGCCGGCGCCGACCCCGGCCCGATCTGCTACCCGAACGGCGGCGACCAGCCGACCGTCACCGACGCGCACGTCGTCCTGGGCCGGATCCCCCCGCACCTGCTGGGCGGGGAGATCCCGCTGTCGGTCGACGCGGCGCGGGCCGGGCTGGAGCAGCTCGGCGCGAAACTGGACCTCTCCCTGGAGCGCACCGCGACCGGGATCCTGGAGATCTCCGCGTGGAACCAGGCCAACGCGCTGCGCCAGGTGACGGTCGCCAAGGGCCTCGACGTCCGCGACTTCACGCTGACCACCTTCGGCGGCTCCGGCTCCCTGCTGGCGTGCCGGCTCATGGACATCCTCAACCTGCCGCGCACGCTGGTACCGCCGAACCCGGGCAACGTCAGCGCGTTCGGCCTGCTCACCGTCGACGTCCGCAACGACTACGTGCAGACCGTGATCAGCAAGCACGTCGACCTCGACCTGGCCCGGGTGCGCGCGGTCTACGCCGACCTCGAGGCCCAGGCGCAAGAGGCGCTGGACGGCGAGGGCTTCGCCCGCGACGCCCAGCGCATGCAGCGGACGGCGGACCTGCGCTACGTCGGCCAGGCGTTCGAGGTGCGGGTGCCGGTCGCCGAGGGCGAGCTGGACGCGGCGGCCACCGAGCAGGTCGCCGAGGCGTTCCACGCCGCGCACCGCCAGCTCTACGGCTACGACTTCGCCGACGACCCGCGTCAGGCCGTGGAGTGGGTCAACCTTCGCGTGAGCGGCATCGGCCCGATCCGCCGGCCCGACCTGGTCGAGCTGGCGCCCGGGAACGGCGGGACGGACCGGGCCGTCACGGGTTCGCGTCCCGTCTTCTTCGACGACTGGGTGGAGACGCCCACGTACAACCGCCCCGACCTCGCCGCCGGTGACGTGGTCAGCGGCCCGGCGATCGTCGAGGAGTTCGGCTCCACCGTCCCGGTGCACCCGGGCTTCACCGCCACCGTGGACAGCTACGGCAACCTGATCCTCACGAAGGAGTCGGACCAGTGACGACGTTCCCCACCGGTCCCCTGAACGCCACGAAGGTCGACGCCGACCCCGTCCTCGTCGAGATCGTCGCCGGCACGCTGGCCGCGATCGAGAAGGAGGTCGAGACCTCCATCGGCCGGACCTCTCGCTCGCCGATGATCCGGGATGCGCACGACTTCCGCGCCGGCATCCATGACCGGAACCTGCGCAAGCTCACCGGCCGCTCGTACTCGGCGCTCGTGCACCCCGTGGTGCGCGACTACCCGATCGAGACGATGAACCCCGGGGACGTCTACTTCCACAACGACGTCTACGCCTCCGAGGGCGGAATCGGCCACCTGCCCGACCTCTGCGTGACGGTGCCCGTGTTCGCGCACGTGGACGGCGCCGAGCGCGTCGTCGCCTTCATCCAGGCGTTCGGCCACCACGACGACATCGGCGGCGCGGTGCCCGGGTCCATGCCGAGCGCGGCGACCAGCGTGTACGAGGAAGGCCTGATGGTCCCCCCGATCAAGCTGTGGGACCGCGGCGTGCCCAACGAGAGCGCGCTGAAGATCATGACCCGCAACTCGCGGATGCCCGACTCGCTCGCCGCCGACCTCGACGCCGAGTGCTCGGCCTGCCTGGCCGGTGCCCGGCGGCTGGGCGAGCTGTTCGACCGGTACGGGGTGCCGGCGGTGGAGGCCTCGTTCGACGCGATCCTCGACAGCTCCACGGAGGTCTACCGGCGGGAGATCCTCAGCCAGATCCCCGACGGCACCTACGTGTGGGAGGACTACGCCGAGCACGACGGCGTCGAGGAGCCGCAGCTGCACCGCCAGCGGATCACGCTGACCATGGACTCCACCAAGGAGACCCCGCTGGTCATCGACTTCACCGGCACCGGCCCGCAAGCCAAGGGACCGATCAACCACTGCGGTGACTACGCCGACGGCAACTTCCTCAAGAAGTGGCTGGCGCCGATCCTGCGCAATCTGGCCGAGAGCCCCGAGCGCATGGCCCAGCTGGACGTCAACGAGGGCGTCGTCCCGCTGATCGAGATGCGGTTCCCGGAGAAGGGCACGCTGCTCACCCCGATCTTCCCCGCACCCACCAACGCGCGGACGTTCGTGATCCTGCGGCTGCTCGGCGTCCTGGCCGGGGTGCTGGCCAAGGCCACCGGCGGCCGGATGCCGGCCGACCAGGAGACGATCCGCTACACCGGCGTCTACGGCACGGACTTCGACGGGCAGCCGTACCTGATGCGGGAGGTGCTGGGCGGCGGCTCGGGCGGGCGGTACTACGCCGACGGCGAGGACACGATCCACGTCGTCCCGGACTCCCGGAACCTGCCCACCGAGTTCACCGAGGGCCGCTTCCCGCTGCGGGTGGAGCGGCTGGGCCTGGCGATGGACTCGGGTGGCCCGGGCCGCTACCGCGGCGGCTGCGGCTACGAGAAGCACATCCGCGTGCTGCGCGATGCGCACTTCATGTCGATCGCCGACCGCTCGATCCTCGCCTGCTGGGGGGTCAAGGGCGGCAAGGCCGGGCGGCCGTTCCAGATCACCGTCGACCCGGGCGGCCCCGACGAGCACGAGGTCGATGCGCTGGCCGACGCCGAGCCGCTCAAGGCCGGCACGGTGGTGCGCATCCGGACCACCGGCGGCGGCGGCTGGGGCGACCCGCTGGACCGCCCGGTCGACGAGGTGCTGCGGGACATCGCCTGGCGCAAGGTGTCGGTCGAGGGCGCGCGGGCGGACTACGGCGTGGTCGTCCTCGAGGACGGCACGGCGGACCCGGCCGCCACCGAGGAGCTGCGCGCGTCGATGCGGGCCGCCCGCACGGGCGAGGAGCCGTTCTTCGACCGCGGCCCGGGCTACGCCACCCTCTCCGGCGGCGCGGCGTTCAACGAGTTCGACCTCCTCTAGAGGCCCAGGCGAAGGAAGCTATGCATGTGGTTCGGCGACCGATTCCGCATGCATAGCTTCCTTTGCCTGCGCGCTCCTCGCCGGTGGGGCAGGCTCCGGGCATGACCGAACCGCGCGAGGACGACGACCAGCCGAACAACCTGCGGCCCGGCCAGTACGACGAGGGCGGCCACGGCGGCATGGCCACCCGCGAGCTCGACGCCGAGAAGGCGGACGAGAACCGGGACGACTGAGCCCTACCCCGCACCCAGCGCGCCGGCGGTGCGGCTGTCGGCGGGCAGGAAGGCCTCGATGCTGAGCTCGGCGGCGGTGAGGTCGACGGCGGTGCCGAACGTCGTGACGGTGCTCAGGAAGCTGAGCACCTCCGGACCCACCCGGAGGCGCAGCGGGACGGCGATGCCGTCGGGGACGCTGCGGTCGCTGCCTCCGGGCAGCGCGAGAAGCTCCCGGTGCAGCGCGGCCAGCCCCGGGTCACCGCTCAGGTGCGCCTCGCGGCCCAGCCGGTGCAGGACGTGCCGCCGCCACTGCGGCAGGTTCAGGATCCGCGGAGCCAGGCCGTCGGGGTGCAGGCTCAGTCGCAGCACGTTGACCGGCGGCTCCAGCAGGTGCGGGGCAGCGCCCTCGGTGAGCGCGGCGACGGCCCGGTTGGCCGCCACGAGGCACCAGGACCGGTCGACGACGACCGCGGGGAACGGCTCGTACGCGGCGAGCACGAGGTCGATCGCGGCGCGGACCGTGCCCATGTCGGGATCCGCGAGATCCCGACGGCGGTAGGCGGGGGCGAAGCCGGCCGCCGCCAGGAGCTCGTTACGAGCACCGAGCGGGATCTCGAGCTGCTCGGCCAGGTGCAGCACCATGTCGCGGCTGGGCCGGGCGCGGCCGGTCTCGACGAAGCTCAGGTGCCGGGAGGAGACCCCCGCCGCGCCGGCGAGGTCGAGCTGGCTGAGCCGGCGGCGCTGCCGCCACGTGCGCAGCAGCTCACCGACGTGGCGGTCCTGCACGACTCCACCGGTCACGCCGCCGACGCTAGCGACGACGGTGCCCCGTGTCGCTTACCTCCCAGGTAATCGACCCGCGGCCTGCGCGCCGCCACCGTTGCCGGCATGACCACCATGCACCCCGCCCCCTCGCCCCTGGGGGCCGGCGACCTGCTCCGCCCGGCCCTCCGCATCGACGCCGTCGTCACCGCCGCGAACGGCGCGGCGTACCTGCTGGCCGCACCGCTGCTGGACGGCCCCCTGGGCCTGCCCGCCGGCCTCCTCCGCGGCGCCGGCGTGTTCCTGCTCGGCTACGCCGCCGCCGCCGTCTGGCTCGTCGCGGCACGCCGCCGCCCGAGCACCGCGGCCGTGGAGGCCATCGTCGGCGGCAACCTGCTGTGGGCCGCCCTCAGCGTCGTCGCCGTCGTCGCCGGGTGGTGGTCCCCGACCACCCTCGGCGCCGTCTGGCTCGTCCTGCAGGCCGCGGTCGTCGCCGGGTTCGCGGCGCTGCAACTGCTCGGCCTGCGCCGACGCTGACCCCGTGGTGGCCGGGCCCCGAGGGCCAGGAGGCGCCGATCTGCACCGGCCAGGAGCGAAACCCGCGCAGCGCCCCCGCCAGCCTGCTGACGGGGGCACTGCGCGGAGCCGGTCAGGTCAGCGGCTCGGTGCTCCCGGACTCCGGCTTGGCCTGGTCGCCGGTCTGCCCCTCGTCGCCCTCCGTGGAGGTGTCCTGCTCGACGCCCTCCGGCGTGACCGGGGTCTCCTCGAGCACGTTCTCCCGGGCGTCGTCCCGGTCGGTCCCTGGTACTTCGGTCATCTCGACCTCCTCTCGGCGTACCCGGCCCCTACCCGGGCCCGGCGCCTCCGACGCGGGATACGCCAGCGGCGAACGCCGGCGTGCCCGGCCGCACCGGCGCGGGTCAGGGGCGGCGCCACCAGCGGCGACGGGGCGGTGGCGCGGGCTCCACCGGGGCGGGCGCGGGCGGCGGCCGGTCGCGCTCCCAGGACGCCACGAGCGCGTCGACGTCGGCCAGGCCCGGCACCGGCGACCAGCGGCTCTCCTGCGGCCGGCGCCAGAATGCCTCCACCCGGGCGTTGTAGTCCTCCGCGAGCGCCCGCACCTCCGCCGCCGTCGTCAGCCGCGCGGCCCGGGCGGGCAGCTGGTCGCGCTCCCGCCGCAACGCCAGCCCGGGCGGCAGCATGGCCGCCGTCTCGACGCCTTCGCGCCGGGCCTTGGCCACCGCCCAGTCGTAGGCCGTCTGCTCCCGGTCGAGGCCGGCGATCGGCTTGCCGGCACCGCTCAGGCGGTCGAAGTCCCCGCGCTCGCGCGCCTGGGCGATCTGGGTCTCCACCCAGGTCTCGAACGAGACCCCCGGGGGCTTCCGCTCGGTCATCACCGTCCATGGTCCACGCATCTGCCAGGCTCGCCACCATGCGGACGACGAGCAGCCGAGAGGTGTACCGCAACCCGTGGATCCGGGTGCGGGAGGACAGCGTGGAGCGGGCCGACGGCTCCACCGGCGTCTACGGCGTGGTGGAGAAGCCCGATTTCGCGCTGGTGCTGCCCGCCGAGCGGGACGGCTTCTGGCTCGTGGAGCAGTTCCGCCACCCCGTCGGCCGCCGCGCCTGGGAGTTCCCGCAGGGCACCTGGTCCCACGGCGCGCAGGGCACGGCCGAGGCGCTGGCCCGGGCCGAGCTCGCCGAGGAGACCGGCCTGCGGGCCGGGTCCCTGACCCACCTGGGCCGCCTCGACCTGGCGCCGGGCCTGTCCACCCAGCGGTTCGACGTCTGGCTGGCCACCGACCTCACGGTCGGCGCCACCGCCCGGGAGGTGACCGAGGCGGACATGATCTGCGCGTTCGTGCCCGAGGACGAGTTGCGCGCCATGATCCTGGACGGCCGGTTCACCGACGGCCCCTCGCTGGCGGCCTACGCCCTCCTGGGGCTGGGACGGGCGGCCCGCTGACCTGACGACGATCGGGGGATGGGCCGGCGCAGCCCACCGACCCCGCAGCGTGGCGACCGGCCCTCGAACGGGTGTGACCTGCCGCTGCCGGCGTGCGCGGCGCCCGGCCGGCCAGCAGGCTGTCCGGGTGCCCCTGTCCGCCCCGGGTCTGCCCGCGCTGCCGCCCGAGCTCGCCGGGCCGGTCGCCGTGGAGCTGGCCAAGCCGGTGCGCGACATCCCGCCCCCCACGGCGCTGACCGGCGGCTGCCGGTACGAGCCCAAGTGGGACGGCTACCGGCTGGTGATCGTGCGCGACCACGGCTCGACCCGGCTGTGGTCCAAGCAGGGGCGCGAGCTCACCGACCGGTTCCCCGACGTGGCGGCCGCCGCCCTCGCCCAGGTGCCCGCCGGCACGGTGGTCGACGGCGAGGTCGTCATCTGGCACGGCGACCGGCTGGACTTCGGGTTGCTGCAGCGGCGCCTGGTGACCTCGGCCGGCCGCATCGCCGCGGAGGTGGCGACCGCACCGGCCTCCTACGTCGCGTTCGACCTGCTCGCCGCCGGCGGGGAGGACCTCCGCGGCCGGACGTTCACCAAGCGCCGGGCCGCCCTCGAGCAGCTGGCCGGCGGCTGGGCCCCGCCGCTGCAGCTCTCGCCGGTGACCGCCGACCCCGTCGAGGCGCGGCAGTGGTCCGACGACTTCCGCCCGGCCGGCGTCGAGGGGCTGGTGGTGAAGGGAGCGGCGACCCGTTACGCGCCGGGACGCCGGGAGTGGCTGAAGGTCAAGAGCTGGGAGACCACCGAGGTGCTCGCCGGCGGCGTCATCGGCTCCCTCGAGCGCCCCGGTCAGCTGGTGGCCGGCCGCTACCGCGACGGTGAACTGGTCGTCGTCGGCCGCAGCAGCCCGCTCACACCGGCGCAGTCGGCCGAGCTGGCCGGCGTCCTGCGCCCGGCCGGCACCGACCACCCGTGGCCCGAGCGCATCGGCACCGGGCGGTTCGGCGGCGGCCGTCTCGCCGTGCCGCTGACCCGCGTGCAACCGACCACCGTCGTCGAGGTGAGCGCCGACGCGGCCCTCCAGGCCGGGGTGTTCCGCCACCCGCTGCGCTTCGTCCGGGTGCGACCCGACCTACGCCCCGAGGACCTCCCCCTACTGCCCTGACGCCGGCACCTCCCCCGGTGGGATGAGGTGATCAAAGGAGGGCGTCGTCGCTGCCGATGGGTTCGCGTGACCGGTTCCGACGCCCCGACCGCCCGTGCCGCATGGCTGCACACGGCGGTGCTCGTGCTGGGCATCGGCCTCGTCGTGGCGCTCGTCCCGGTCGGCCCGTGGCGGCCGGCCGCCGAGATCGCGCTCTACGCCCTCGGGACCGCCGGGGTGCTGACCGCGCTGCGACGGCACCGGACCCCGCTCGTCGTCGCCTGGTCCGGCCTGGCGGCCGGACTCGTCTTCTTCGCGCTGAGCTGCGTGGCGGACGTCGCCGCGCAGGCCGGCCTCGCACCGGGGGTCAGCGCACCGCTGGAATCCGCGCTCGACGTCGCCGCGTACGCGGCACTCGTCGTCGGGGCGGTGGGGGTGGTCCGCGGCGGCCGGCGGCGACGGGACTGGGCCTCCTGGACCGACACCCTCACCCTCCTGCTGGCGGCCGGTCTCATCCTCCTCGCGGTGCAGGGCGACCCGCACAGGCAGGGGGAGAACCTGGTCGAGGTCAGCGTCGGGACCCCCGTGCTCACCGCCGTCCTGCTCGTCGTCTGCGTGCCGCTGGCCCTCACCCGGGGCCGGACGGTCACCACGACGGCGCTGTTCGCCGCCGCCGCGCTGGCCGTGGCGGCATACGGCGGCGCCATCCTCACCGGCTCCACGCTGCGGGGGTCGGGGGTGCTGGACCCGCTGTCGCTGCTCCCCGTCGCCGCGCTCTGCCTGGCCGGCCGGCACCCCTCGGTCACCGCGCTGGGGCCCGGCCCCGCCACCGACGGGGACACCACCTTCGGCCGGGTCGTCACCGTGGGCGCCGCCCTGCTGGTCAGCCCCGCCGTCCTGATCCTGTGGACCGCGGACCACGGTGAGGTCGGCTACGTCCTGGGCGGCGGGAGCGCGCTGCTGACCGGGCTCGCCCTCTGGCGGCTGCTCGCGCTCAGCCGGGAGCGGGAACGCACCCGGCTCGCGCTGACCGCGAGCGAGGCCCGGCTGCAGCTCCTGCTGGAGAGCGCGGCCGACGTCATCGCCATCGTCGACGCCGCGGGGACGGTCACCTACATGAGCCCGGCCGTCCAGTCGCTGCTCGGTCGTCCCCCGGCGTACTACGTCGGGCGCGACGCCGTCTCGCTGGCCGACCCCCGCGACCAGCCGCGCCTCCGGGCCGCCGTCGCCGCGGCCGGCCACTCGTCAGGCGGGGACTCCGGCGTCGTGGACACCGACATCCGGGTGCAGCACAGCTCGGGTGGCACCCGGTGGGTCGAGATGCGGATCAGCGGTCGCGTGGACGCCGCCGGCATCGAGGGCTGGGTCGTGAACTTCCGGGAGGTCACGGACCGGAAGCTCTTCGAGGACGAGCTGCGCCGTCAGGCCCGCACCGATCCGCTGACCGGGCTGCTCAACCGCACCGCCTTCAACGAACGGCTGGCCCAGGCCACCACCGCCACCGCCCCGGGCGCCGCCCCGGCGGTGCTCTTCGTCGACGTCGACGACTTCAAGAGCGTGAACGACACCCTGGGGCACGCGGCCGGGGACGACCTCCTGCTGGCCGTCGCCGCCCGGCTGTCCGCCGACGTGCGGGGGGACGACGTGGTGGCGCGGCTGGGCGGCGACGAGTTCGCCCTCCTGCTCGACGACGCCGACGGCGACCGCCTGCGCGAGGTCGCCGACCGCCTGCTCGCGGCGCTCCGGGCCCCCGTGGAGGTCGGCGACCGCACGATCACCGTGACCGCCAGCATCGGCGGCGCGCTGGGCGTGGCCGGCTGCACGGCCGAGGAGCTGCTGCACCGGGCGGACACCGCGATGTACGCCGCGAAGCGGTCGGGCAAGGACTCGCGCGCCCTGCTGGCGGCGACGGACACCGTGCTCGGCTGAACCCGCTCCACGGGTCAGGGCTGCTGCGGCACCCGGCCCAGGCCCACGAGCAGGCGGCGCAGCAGCGCCGCGAGCTGCTCCCGGTCCCCCGACGGCAGGGCCTCCAGCAGGCGCCGCTCGGTCTCCAGGTGGTCGGGCAGCGCTGCGTCCAGGGCCGCCCGGCCGGCGTCGGTGAGCGTGACCACGACGGCCCGCCCGTCGGCCTCGCTGCGCTCACGGGTGATCAGGCCCCGCTCCTCCAGCCGGTCCAGCCGCTGGGTGATCGCCCCGGAGGTGACCAGCGCCGTGCGCATCAGGGCGGTAGGAGTGAGCTGGTAGGGCGCTCCCGCCCGCCGGAGCGCCGCCAGGACGTCGAAGGACGGCGCGTCGAGACCGTGCCGGGCGAAGGTGTCCCGCTGCGCGAGGTGGACCTCCCGCTGCAGCTGCGTGATGCGCCCGATGATCCCCATCGGAGAGCAGTCCAGATCCGGGCGTTCCCGAGCCCACTGCTCGAGGATCAGGTCGACGGCGTCCTCCACGTCGCTCACCGTAACGGCCCCGACCGCGCAGCCAGGCCGCCGCGCATCAGCGCAGCCGGCTGCTGAGCCGGACCGAGAAGCCGGACGGACCGGGGAGCAGGTCCACGTGGTCCCACAGCTTGCGCGCCAGCCACAGCCCCATCCCGCCGTTGGCGAGGTCGACCCCGTGCGCGGGGCGGAAACCTGCCCAAGGCAGGTCGAAGCCGGCGCCCTGGTCGGTGATCGTGCACACCAGCCCCTCGCCGTCGGCCCACACGTACGCGGAGACCGGTCGGGACCCGTGCCGGAAGGCGTTGGAGGCGATCTCGCTGGCGGCCAGGTGCAGGTCCGCGGCCTGGTCCCGGTCGGGAACCCGGGCCGTGATCACCGTGCGGAGCTCCTGGCGGAGGTAGGCCAGCGACGGCGCGTCCTCGACCGCGAGCGCCGGCGCACCGGCCTCCATCGGCTCCCGGGGGAGCGGCAGCCGGCGCACGTAGTCGGCGGGTTCCTCGAACGCCCCGCTCCGCTCCACCCGGCCGCCGGTGAGCAGCTCGGGGTGCGTGGCGGCCGCGCCGGCCAGCACCTCGGCCGGGAGCTCGCGGCGGTCGAACAGGCACAGCGCCGAGACCGGCCGTGCGGCCAGCAGGATGTTGACGGCGGCCTCGTAGCGCAGGCCTTCCCGCCAGTTCCGCGGCGCGGAGCCGAACTGCACCTGACCGACGACGCGCAGCCGGCCCGAGCCGGTCTCCCTCGCCCGTCGCATCAGTTCCCAGGTGGCGGCGACGGCATCGGGCACGGAGGTGTCGAGCAGGGACACCCGGGGGTCCGCTGCCAGGGCGCCGGCGCGCTCCCCCAGCCCCCCGCCGATCAGCGCCGCCGTCTGCGGCGGGCAGCAGAGAACGACCAGGTCGTCGTCGCGCAGGCCCTCGTCCAGGTAGGGCAGGACGGCCGCGAGCAGCTCCGCGTCCGAGCCGACCAGCGCGGCGGTGTGGGTGCGCACCTGCTGCGCGGGCGCAGGGTGGCAGGCGACCGGGCCGGCCACCGCGGCGTCCCCGTCCCTCACCTGAGCCATGCAGCCCCCTGCGCCCTTGGGCCGGAGCCTTCCGGCCGGCTGGTTGAGCATTCTGCGACATCCTGGGCCACGCGGCACCGGCAGCGCGCGGCGGGGTGGGTCCCGTTCACCCCTTGGGGCTGCCCGGGGGCGGACGCACCGGTGGCGGCGGGGTGTCCACCCCACCGCCACCGGCCGGCGTCAGGTCACTGCTGGAAGGCTCCGGCCACCTTCCGCAGCTCGCCGGACATGCGCACGAGGTCGTCGGCCGCCGCCTGCATGGCGACCACCCCGGCGGAGGTCTCCTGCGCACCCTGGGCGACCTCGGCGACGGTCCCGGCGATCGACCGGCCGCTCTCCGCGGCGTCCCCGATCGCCCGGCTCATCTCGTTCGTGGTGGCGGTCTGCTCCTCGACGGCCGAGGCGATCGTCGTCTGGTAGTCGTTGATCTCCGCGATGATCGTGGTGACGTCGCCGATCGCCCGGACGGCGCTGCCGGTGTCGGTCTGGATGGCCTCGACCCGCTTGGCGATGTCCTCGGTCGCCTTCGCCGTCTCCTGCGCCAGCTCCTTCACCTCGTTCGCCACCACCGCGAAGCCCTTGCCGGCCTCACCCGCGCGGGCCGCCTCGATCGTGGCGTTCAGCGCCAGCAGGTTGGTCTGCTCGGCGATGCTCGTGATCACCTTCACCACGTTGCCGATCTCCGCCGAGGACTCCCCCAGCTTGCCGATCGTCGCCGAGGTCGACTCCGCCGCGGAGACGGCGCTGCCGGCGATCCGGGCGGCCTCGGCGGCGTTGTGCGCGATCTCCCGGATCGAGGCACCCATCTCCTCCGCTCCCGCGGCGACCGCCTCGATCCCGCTGCTCACCTCGCGGGTCGCGCTGGTGACGCTCTGGGCCTGGCCCTGCGAGCGGTCGGCCGTACCCGCGATCGACTCGCTGGTGGACGACAGCGTGCGGGCGGCCTCCTCGAGCAGCTGCGAGGCCTGGCCGACCTCGGTCACGACGCCGGAGACCCGTCCCAGCGTGGTGTTCACCGCGCCGGCGAGCTGGTCCAGCTCGGTCCGGCCGGCACCCTCGTCGAGCCGGCGCTTGAGGTCACCGGTGCAGAGCACCTCGGTCATGGTGCGCAGCGGCCGGCTGATGCTGCGGGAGATGACCAGCGACAGCCCCACGATGAGCAGGATGAGCGGCGCCGCCCAGAGCGCGACCGTGACCAGCTCCTCCCGGAAGGCGCCGTCGAGGTCGGCGACGTAGATGCCCGAGCCGACCACCCAGCCCCACGGCTCGTACCCGGTCACGAAGGAGATCTTGGGCTGCGGCTCCTCCTCGCCGGGCTTGGGCCACAGGTAGTCGACGAAGCCGCTGCCCTCGGCCTCGACCACCTCCACGAACTCGACGAAGAGCTTCTTGCCGTCGGGGTCCTCGTTGGCCGAGAGGTCCTGCCCGTCGAGCTCGGGCTTGATCGGGTGCATGACCATGCGCGGGGTCATGTCGTTGATCCAGAAGTACTCCTCGCCGGAGTACCGGAGCCCGCGGATCGCGGCCGTCGCCGCCGCCTGCGCCTCCGCCCGGGTCAGCTCGCCGGCCACCTCCTGCTCGCCGTAGTGGGCGATGACGCCCAGTGCGGCCTCGACGGCCACGCGGGCCTGGGTGCGCTGCTCCTCCTCGATCGTCGAGCGCACCTGCAGCGCCCCGATCACGGCGATGGTCGCCATCCCGATGACCGCCACGAGCACCAACGTCATCAGACGGGTGCTCACCTTCACACCGCGCAGTCGCCCGGTCATGGATGCTCCTTCGGTCGGATCCCTCGCTCCCGTACTCGGGATCCGCGGCCCGGGGTCAACCCGAGCGGGTGGATCGACACCAATCGGTGACCTGGCTCACCATCCGCCCCTGCCGCCTCAGCGGCGGGTGGAGACGGTGACCGTGAACCTGGGGTCCTGACCGGCCACCCGCGTCGGCCCCACCACCCGGTTCAGCGCCGGCCGGTACCGCAGCGCCGAGTTGTAGACGGTCCAGAGCTCACCGCCGGGGCGCAGCACCCGGGCCGCCGCCACGAACAGCCGGTCGGCGGCCGTCGTGACGACCGCCGCGCCGACGTGGAACGGCGGGTTGCAGACCACGAGGTCGACGCTGCGGTCGGGCACGGTCGCGGCGGCGTCGTCCCGGAGCACCTCCACGCGGTCGGCCACCCCGTTGGCGGCGGCGGTCGCCGCGGCCGAGGCGACGGCCGCGGCGGACTGGTCCACGGCCAGCACCCGCAGCCCCGGTCGGCTCCGGGCGAGCAGCGTGGCGAGGACGCCGGTACCGCAGCCGAGGTCCACGGCCGTCCGGGCGTCGGGGGTCATCTCCGGCAGCGACCGGAGCAGCGCCCGGGTCCCGACGTCGATCCTCGTGCCGGCGAACGCGGCGCCGTGGGCGCAGACCGTCAGGTCGAGGTCGGGGTGCTCCTGGCGGCGGGGGAAGGACGACCGTCCCGGCCGCGGTCCGCGGGCCACCAGCACCCTGGACTTCTGCCGGGCCAGCGTCGCCGAGACCTCGCCGAACGACGCACCGAGGACGTCGTTCATCGCGTGCGTCATGTGCTTCACCCGGCCGCCCACCAGGACCGTGACGTCCGGCGCCGCGGAGGCGGCGACCACCTCGGCGATCTCGCGCAGCGCGTCCAGCGCCTTGGGCGCCTTGACGAGCACCAGCCGGGCCCCGGCGGCCAGCTCCGGGCCCAGCGGCAGCACGCGGTACCGCCCGGCCAGGCCCACCCGCTCGGCATTGGCGGCCAGCGCCCGCTCCCCCACCAGCAGGTCCTGCCCGACCCGCACCCCGGCGAGGCCGTGGCGGGCGGCCAGCCCCAGGGCGAGCGCGCCGTAGGAGTCGTCGACGACCGCGACCTCGCCGGCCGCGCAGCCGGGGACCAGCTCGGCCGCCAGGTCCAGCAGCAGCCGGTCGGTCGCGTCGACGGCGACCAGGTCGGGGGCCTCGACGTCCGGTTCGCGCCGCAGCGCGGCGAGCACCTCGTCGGCGGTGGGTTCCACGGCGGGCTCAGGAACGGGGCGTGGCGGCGACGAGGTCCACCACCACCCGGGCGAGCTCCGGGCCGACGTCCTCCTGCAGGAAGTGCCCGCCGCCGGCCAGCCTGGTGTGCGGCATGCCGTGGGCACCGGGCACCAGCTTCTGGAACACCCGCTCGCCCCCGCCGGTGATCGGGTCGCCGTCGGAGAACGCCGTGAGGAACGGCTTCTCCCAGCGCGAGAGCACCTCCCAGGCCGCCCGGTTCGCCGCGGCCGCCGGGTCGTCCGGCGAGGTCGGCACCAGGGCGGGGAACTGCCGGGCCCCGGCGGTGTACCGGTCGTCCGGGAACGGGGCGTCGTAGGCGGCGACCACCTCGGGTGCGAGCCCGCCGACGGTGCCGTTGCCGACGATCCGGCCGATCTGGAACTCCGGGCTCTCCTGGGAGAACCGCTGCCAGGCCAGGAACGCCTCGCTCATCTTCTGGTCGCCGGTGGGCAGGCCGGTGTTGGCCACCACGACCCGGGGGAACCGGTCGGGGTTCTCGGCGACCAGCCGCAGCCCGATCAGCCCGCCCCAGTCCTGGCCGACGAGGGTCACGTCGCGCAGCCCCAGCTCGTCGAGCAGCGCCTGCCGCATCCACTCCACGTGCCGGGCGTAGGTGTACGCCGCGCGGTCGACCGGTTTGTCCGAGCGGCCGAAACCGACCAGGTCGGGCGCCACGACGCGCAGGCCGGCGTCGACGAGGACCGGGATCAACCGGCGGTAGAGGAAGGACCAGGACGGCTCGCCGTGGAGGAGCAGCACCGTCTCGCCGTCGGCCGGGCCCTCGTCGACGTAGGCCACCCGCAGCCGGCCGCCCTCGCCGTCGTCCACCTCGACGTAGCGGGGCTCGTACGGGAAGTCGGGCAGGCCGGTGAACCGCTCGTCGGGCGTCCGCAGGATCTCCATGCCTCAGTCTTACCGGCTCGGGACGCAGCCGGCGCCGGCGCGGATCAGCTGTCGGAGCTGTCGACGCCCAGGCCCACCGGGCAGGAGACGCCGGTCGAGTGCACCGGGCAGTAGCCGTTGGGCACCTTGTACAGGTACTGCTGGTGGTAGTCCTCGGCGTAGTAGAACTCCCCCAGCGGCGCGATCTCCGTGGTGATCTCGCCGTACCCGGCCGCCTTCAGCCGCTCCTGGTAGGCGTCGCGGGTGGCCAGCGCGGCGGCCTCCTGCTCCGGGGTGGAGTAGTAGATCGCCGAGCGGTACTGGGTGCCGATGTCGTTGCCCTGCCGCATGCCCTGCGTCGGGTCGTGGTCCTCCCAGAACGCCTTCAGCAGCTGCTCGTAGGAGGTCACGGAGGGGTCGAAGACGACGAGGACCACCTCGGTGTGCCCCGTGCGGGCCGAGCAGACCTCGTCGTAGGTCGGGTTCGGCGTGTGCCCGCCCGCGTAGCCGGCCGCGGTCGAGTAGACACCGGGCAGCTCCCAGAAGACCTTCTCCACGCCCCAGAAGCAGCCCGCGCCGAAGACGGCGGTCTGCATGCCCTCGGGGAACGGCGGCTGGATGCGGTTGCCGTTGACGGCGTGCACCTCGGGCACGTGCGGCAGCGGGTCGGGGCGGCCCGGCAGGGCGTCCTCGACCGAGACGGGCTGCGTCTTGTACCGGGAGAACAACATGCCCCCACTCTAGGTCGGTCGTGCAACACCGATCCGGGCCGACGGCCGCGAGTGCGACGAACTCGTGGCCATCACGCGCTGATCACCACGAGTTCGTCGCACCCGGCGCACGCGCGCTCCGCCCGGCAGGATGGCCGCATGCCCATCCGGACCCGCGAATGGCAGCTGGCGGCCCGGCCGCACGGCGAGCCGACCCCCGACGACTTCCGCCTGGTCGAGCTGGAGCGACCCGACCCGGCCGACGGCCAGATCGTCGTCCGGATGCTGGTGATGAGCGTCGACCCGTACATGCGTGGCCGGATGAACCCCGGGAAGTCGTACGCGGCCCGCTGGGAGATCGGCGAGACGATGCGCGGGGGTGCGGTCGGCCGGGTGGTGGAGTCCCGCTCCCCCGACGTCGCCGAGGGCGCCCTGGTGCTCGCCGACGCCGCCTGGCGGGACGTCGCGGTGCTCGACGCCGCGCACGTCCGCGTGCTGCCCGAGCTGCCGGGCATCCCGCCCAGCTACCACCTGGGCGTGCTCGGCATGCCGGGCCTCACCGCCTGGGCGGGGCTGTTCCGGCTGGCGGAGTTCCGGGAGGGCGACGCCGTGTTCGTCTCCGGCGCCGCGGGCGCGGTCGGCAGCCTCGTCGGCCAGTTCGCCCGTCTCCACGGCGCCTCGGCGGTCGTCGGCAGCGCGGGGACGCCGGAGAAGGTGCGCTGGCTGACCGGGGAGCTGGGGTTCACCGCCGCGTTCGACTACCACGACGGCCCGGTCGCGGAGCTGCTCGCGGCCGCCGCGCCCGACGGCATCGACGTCTTCTTCGACAACGTCGGCGGCGAGCACCTGGAGGCGGCCATCGGCGCGTTCAACGAGCACGGCCGGGCCGCGCTGTGCGGGGCGATCTCCGGCTACAACGCCACCGAGCCGGCCCCGGGTCCGCGCAACATGTTCATGATGGTCACCAAGAAGCTGAGCCTGCGCGGGTTCATCGTCGGCGACCACGCCGATCTCGCCCCGGAGTTCAGCGAGAAGGTGGGCGACCTGCTCACGTCCGGGAAGCTCGTCGTCCGCGAGACCGTCCGCGAGGGGCTGGACGACGCGGTGGACACCTTCCTCGACCTGCTCCGCGGGGGGAACACCGGGAAGATGATCGTCAAGCTGGCCGACTGACCCGGCGGTTCCCCGGGACCACGGCGGGGCAGAGTGCACCGCATGTGGCTCTTCTTCACCCGCCGGCTGCGCATGTGGCTGATCCTGACCATCCTGGTCCCGCTGGCCACCGGCGTGCTGCGCCGGCTCGGGCACGCCCTCGAGCAGCGCCGCGGGCCCTCGTCCCTCAGCAACGGCCTGCTCAAGGCCGGTGACCTGGGCGACCGGGCCCGGGCGAGCCTCCGCGGCGGCCGCCGGTCCCGCCGGGCGTGACCGGACCGGTCCTGGAGACCCGCCCGGCGACCGGCCGACCCCGCGCCGTCGCGCTGTTCTGCCACGGCGGGACGGTGGCCAGCGTGGAGCCCCCCAAGGAGCGGGCGCTCTCGCTGGTGCGCATGCGGGCGATCGAACAGTTCGTCTCCTCCGCCGGCGCGGAGCGGGGGCTCACCACCTGCCTGCTGCGCTACCGGGTGGCCGGCTGGAACGGCGCCGCCGCGGACGCCTACGCCGACGTGCGCTGGACGCTGGACCGGATCCGTGCCGAGCACGGAGAGCTGCCGGTCGTGCTGGTCGGGCACTCGATGGGCGGGCGGGCCGTGCTGCGCGCCGGGGGGCACGGCGGCGTCGCGGCGGTCTGCGCCCTCGCGCCCTGGACGCCTCCCGGCGAGCCCGTCGGCCACCTGCGCGACCGCACCGTCGCGATCCTGCACGGCCGGGGCGACCGGTGGGTGCCCGCGCAGCTCTCCGCCGATTTCGCGGTCCGGGCCCACCGCGCGGGCGCGCGGGTGGCCCGGTTCACCATCACCGGCGGCCACAGCATGCTGCGCTCGGCGCACCGCTGGCACGCGTTCGCGCGTGACGTCGTCCTGGCCGGGGCGGGGCTGGCGCCGATGCGGCCGGACGTCGCGGCCGCGCTGGCACGGCCGGCGCCGGACGGGCTCGCCGTGCCGCTCTGAGGACGGCAGATCCGCTGCGATGGTCGGCAGGAGCGGGCCTCGTCGGCGGCGGGCGGCACCCCTGGCGTCGGCCCGGTGATGGACTGGAGCACCGAACCGGCCGTGGCCGCCGCTCACTTCGCCCGGCGGCTGGCCGTGGAGACCGACGTCAGCGACGTGTAACAGGACCCTCCTGCCCCCCACCGCTCGCACGCTCGCGGCGGGCCCCTGCAGGAGGGCCGGGGGCACGTGCCCGGCGCCGTGCACCTGCCGGGCGCCGAGATCCCCGACCGGGCGGCCGCGGAGCTGGACCCCGCGGTCCCGGTCGTCACCTACTGCTGGGGTCCGGGTTGCAACGGCGCCACCCGTGCGGCGCTCCGGCTCGCCCTGCTCGGCTACCGGGTGCGCGAGATGATCGGCGGGTTCGAGTACTGGGCGCGGGAGGGCCTACCGATGGTCACCGACGAGGGCGTGCACCGGCCGGCGGTCGATCCGCTGACCGCCCCGGCGCCGGGGGGCAGCTGCGGGTGCTGATCGCCGGCACCGCGCCGGAGGCCCCCGCCCCCCGGGCTACTCGGCGGACCCTGGCCGGGTCATCGGCTTGTGGGACCTGCCGGCGAGCGCGTCCGGCATGAGCGCCGAGAGCCGCCCCATCAGCTTGCTGCTCACCGAGCCGGCGAACACCGACGCCTCGCCCTTCATCAGACCCTCGAAGCCCTGCCGGGCGACCTGGGCGGGGTCGTCCTTGCTGTCGCTGGCACCCAGCCTGGTGTCGGTGGCGTCGGCCCGGTCGAAGAACTCCGTGTCGGTCGGCCCGGGCAGCAGGGCGGTGACGGTGACGCCGGTGTCGGTCAGCTCCTCGCGGATGCCCAGCGCGAGGAACTGCACGAACGCCTTCGTCGCGGAGTAGACGGTCTGGAACGGCTCGGGCGCCTGCGAGGCGACCGAGGAGGTGAAGAGGATCCGCCCCTCCCCCTGGACCACCATGTCCTGCACCACCCGCTTGGCGAGGTGCAGCGTCGACACGCAGTTCAGCTCCACCATCCCGATCTCGGCTTCCAGATCGGTCTCGGCGAAGCGACCCCCGACCCCGACGCCGGCGTTCAGCGCGGCGGCGGCCAGCGGCCGGCCTGCCGCGCGCACGGCCGCGACGACCTTCTCGACCTCCGCGCGCACCGTGAGGTCGGCCCGGACGGGCGAGACGGCGGCGCCGCGCTGGCGCAGCTGCTGGGCCGCGGCGTCGAGCTCGGCGTCCTCGGCGACGACCACCAGATCGAAGCCGTGCTCGGCGAACTGCTTGGCCAGCTCCAGCCCGATGCCGCTGGACGCACCGGTCACGAGGGCGAGGGGACGGGCGGTTGCTTCGGACACAGGACCTCCACGGGTGGATCGGCGGACGGCCACCTCCGTGCCCAGGAAGAGGCCCGCGCACGCCTGGCGCGTGTCGGCGGCCGTCCGGCCGGGGTAGCCCGTCGCCGTGGACGTGCGCGTGCGGCCTGCCCCGGACCTGCGGTGGCTGCTCGCCCCGCGGTACCGGGGAGCGGGCGAACGCCGGCTGCCCTTCGACCCCGACGCGACGGCCGGGCACCTGGTGCAGGCCGCCGGGATCCCGCTGACCGAAGTGGGGACGATCCGGGCGGACGGCGCACCGGCGACGCCCGCCGACCGGACCGCCCCCGGCACCGTGCTGGAGGTGGACCCGGCGCCGCGGCCGGTCGCCGTCCCGCCCGGTGGGTTCCTCCTCGACGTCGGGCTGGGCGCCCTCGCGCGGCAGCTGCGGCTGCTCGGGGCCGACGCCGCCTGGTCGAACGACGCCGACGACGCCGCGCTGGTCGCCCGGGCGGCGGCCGAGGGCCGGGTGCTGCTCACGCAGGACCGGGGGCTGCTCATGCGGCGCGCCCTGCCGCAGGGCGCGCTCGTCCGCGGGAGCCGGCCCGGCGAGCAGCTCGACGACGTGCTCGACCGCTTCTCCCTGCCGCTGGCGCCGCTCACCCGCTGCACCGCTTGCGGGGCCGCCGTCCACCCGGTGCCGAAGGACGAGGTGGCGGCGGAGCTGGAGCCCGGCACCCGCCGCACCTACGACGCCTTCGCCCGGTGCCCGGCGTGCGGGCGGGTGTACTGGCGCGGCGCGCACGCCGCGCGCATCGACGCGCTGGTCGAGCGGGCCCGCCGGACCGGGCGGGGCAGGCAAGCCTGACCTTGGCCCCGGGGGGCCACGGGTCGGCCCCGGCGTGACACGCGGCGCGGGCAGGGAGCGAGCGACCACCCACCCGGAGACCGCCTGCGAGGACCGCCGTGTACCTGTCGAAGACCGAGGCCGCCGTCCTGCCGACGACGCTGCGCGCCCCCGCGCAGCGCCCCCCGCTGGCCGAGCCGGGCCGCCGCCGGTTGTGGTCGATGCTCGGTCCGGCCTTCGTCGCCGCCGTCGCCTACGTCGACCCGGGCAACTTCGCCACGAACTTCGCCGGCGGCGCCGCGTTCGGGTACACGCTGCTGTGGGTCATCGTCGCGGCCAACCTCATGGCGATGCTGATCCAGTCGCTGACCGCGAAGCTCGGGCTGGCCACCGGCCGCGACCTGGCCACGCTCTGCCGCGAGACGCTGCCCAAGCCGGTCACCCGGGGGCTGTGGCTGCAGGCGGAGGCCGTGGCGATCGCCACCGACCTGGCCGAGATCGTCGGCGGCGCCGTGGCGCTGTACCTGCTCTTCGGGGTCCCGCTGCCGATCGGCGGCGTCATCACCGCCGTCGTCGCCTTCGTCCTGCTGGCGGCGCAGTCCCGCGGGTACCGCCCGTTCGAGCGGGTCATCGCAGGGCTGCTGCTGGTCATCGGCATCGGGTTCGGCTACACCCTCCTCGGCTCCGGCGTCGACCCGGGCGGGCTCGCCGGGGGCATGGTGCCCTCCTTCGACGGCGCCGAGAGCGTGGTGCTGGCCACCGGGATCCTGGGCGCCACGGTGATGCCGCACGTGATCTACGTGCACTCCGCGCTCACCCCCGGCCGCTACGGCGACGCCGTCACCGCCGGCCGGAGCCGGGAGGGACGGCGCCGGCTGCTGCGGGCGCAGCGGATCGACATCGTCGTCGCCATGGGCCTGGCCGGGCTGGTCAACGCCGCGATGCTGGTCATCGCCGCGCAGCTGTTCACCAGCGACAGCGGCGTCGACAGCCTCGAGGGCGTGCACGCCGGGCTCGGTGACCAGCTCGGCACCGGCGCCGCGCTCGCCTTCGCCCTCGCGCTGCTGGCCTCGGGGTTCGCCTCCTCCTCGGTGGGCACGCACGCCGGCCAGGTGGTCATGGCCGGGTTCCTCAAGCGGCACATCCCGGTGCTCACCCGCCGGCTGATCACCCTGGCCCCGGCGCTGGCCGTACTGGTGCTGGGCGGGGACCCCACCACCGCGCTGGTGTGGTCGCAGGTGGTGCTGTCCTTCGGCATCCCGTTCGCCCTGGTGCCGCTGCTGTGGCTCACCAGCCGCCGCGACCTGATGGGCGGCTGGGTGAACCGCCGGACCACCACCGTGGCCGGCAGCGTCATCGCGGTCCTGATCATCGGGCTCAACGCCCACCTGCTGGTCGGCCTGCTCGGCTGAACCAGCAGGCACCTCCCGATCGGGCGGCGCACCCGGCCGCACCGGTCAGACGCCGCGCCAGGCGGCGTCGAAGAAGCCGATCTCCAGCTGCATCGCCCGGGAGTAGGCCGCCCGCAGTGCCGGGGTGTCGACGGCGACGGCGTCGAGCAGCCGCTCGAGCGTGGCGGCGAGCTCCTCGAAGCCCGGGTCGGCGTAGGTGCGCACCCACTCCTCGTACGGGCCCGACGCGCGGTCGGCCAGCGACTGCCCGAGATGGGCGTAGAGGCGCATGCACGGGGTCATCGCCGCGCAGGTGAGCGCCACGCCGCCCAGCGAGGCCGTGGCCAGCAGGAAGTCGGTGTAGGCCGACGTCGCCGGCCCCGGCCGGACGGCGGTCAGGTCGATGCCCCAGCGCTGCGCGTAGGACGCGTGCAGCCCCAGCTCCTCACGGACCCCGGCCAGCAGGTCGGCGAAGACGTCGAGGGTGGCGCGGTCGGGGCTGTGCGCGACGCCCAGCGCGTAGCCCCGGGCGAACGCCTCCAGGAAGAACGCGTCCTGGGCCACGTAGCCGGCGAACCGGTCCCGCGGCAGCGTGCCGTCGGCGATCCCCTGCACGAACGGGTGCGACAGCGCCGCGGCGGCGAGGCCGGCCTCGGCGGTCCAGAGCTCACGGGCCAGGCTCATCCCGTCGCCACCGCCATGTCCCAGAACGCGACCTCTGCGGTGACCACCTCGAGGAAGACGCGCTCGTCGCCTCCGCCGACCGCGTCCACCGCCGCGGCGAGGTCCGCCACGTACCCGCCGAACTCCGGCGCCGTCCAGTGCTCCACGAACTCCCGGTAGGCCGGTGCACCCGGGAGCGCGGCCGACCAGGCGTCGAGGTAGGTGCGCTCGATGGTCCACAGCGCGGTCAGCGCGGCCGGGACATCGGCGCCGTCCAGCCGCTCGAGCAGCTCCGCATAGGCGGTCGTCGCCGGCAGCGCGGGCGCGGAGAGGTCCAGTCCCCGGGCCGCCGCCCGCTCCTCGAACCAGTCCAGCTCCTGGACCAGGGCCAGGGCTCCGCGGGCGAGCACCTCCTGGGCCGGCCGGGGCGCCCGGGCCAGCAGCCGCGCCTGGAAGCGGAGGAGGTCGGCGACGAACCGCACGTCCTGCACCAGCCAGGTGTCGAAGGCCGACGGCTCGATCGTGCCGTCCCGCACGGCGGTGAGGAAGGGATGGCGGGTGGCGTCCGCGAAGGCGTCGGCATGGCGGACTGGCAGCTCGTCGACCGGCACGAGCGCCGACTGTACGAGACCCCCTAGGGTGGCGGTGTCACGGCCGAGGCCGTGGTGCGGGAGCTCGGATCGACCGGGCTGAGAGGGCGGCTGCCGCGCCGCCGACCGCTGGAACCTGACCGGGTAATGCCGGCGTAGGGAGCGATCATGGGCAGTTCTGGAACCGTCGGCGCAGCCACCCGCGGGGAGGATGCGCCCCTCACCCTGTCCGAGCCGCCGCCCCGGACCCTCGGCCTGCGGGAGACCGCCGGGCTCTGGGCCAGCCTGGGCATCAGCCTGCTGCTGCCCGTGGCGGCCACCTTCGTGGTCCTCGCCGACCGGCCGCTGTGGCACACGCTCGGGGCCGTCGTCGTCGGCGCGGTCATCGGCTCGGTGCTGCTGGGGCTGGGCGCCGCCGCCGGCGCCCGCGAGGGCGTGCCGGCGATGGTGCTGCTCCGAGGCCTGCTGGGCCGGCGGACCTCGTTCCTGCCCACCGGCTTCAACCTGGTGCAGTGCATCGGCTGGGCCGCCTTCGAGATCCTGATCATCTCCGAGGCCGCCGCACGTGCCCTCGACGCGCCGCGCTGGCCGTTCGCGATCGCCGCGGGCGCCTTCGCCACCCTGATGGCGCTGCGCCCGCTCGGCGTGGTGCGGGTGCTCGCGCGCTACGCCGTCTGGGCGGCGATCGCCGCGATCGTCTACCTCTTCGTCCAGGTCCTGTCCGAGCCGCTGCCGCCGGTGACCGAGGGCGGGGCGACGTCCTTCTGGACGGCGGCCGACATCGTCATCGCCCTGCCGATCTCGTGGTTCCCGCTGGCGGCCGACTACACGCGGCACGTCCGCAGCGGGCGGACCGCCTTCGTCGGGACGGCGTCCGGCTACGGCCTGGCCACCGTGGCCATGTTCAGCCTCGGGGTCATCGCGCTGGCCGCCTACGGCCGCGGCGGGCTCGACGTCATCGACGCGATGCTCGCCGTCCCGCTGGGTCTGGTCGCCGTGCTGGTGCTGCTCGTGGTGGAGGTCGACGAGGCGTTCGCCAACGTGTACTCGACGGCGGTGTCGGCCCAGAACGTGGTGGCGCGGCTCGACCGCCGCGTGCTCGCCGTGGCGGTCGGCGTGGTGGCCACCACCCTCGCCCTAGCCTTCGACCTCGCCGCCTACGAGCCGTTCCTCTTCCTGATCGGCGCGGTGTTCGTCCCGCTCATCGGGGTCTTCGTCGTCGCCTACTTCCTGCTGCCCCGGGGGGCGTGGGACACGTCCGACACCGCGCGCGCCCGCCCGCTGCTGCTCCTCCCCTGGGTGGCCGGCTTCGTGGCCTACCAGCTCACGCTGCCGACCTTCTTCGCCGGTCCGGGTGCGGCCTGGACGGCGTGGTGGACCGAACGCCAGACCGACCTCGGCATCGACCCGGCCAACGGCTGGTCGGCCTCGCTGGTGAGCCTCGCCGTGGCCGCGTTGCTGACCGTGGCCGTGGCCCTGCCGGGCGCGCTGCGGCACCGCCGGGCGGCGGCGTGACCGCGTCCCTCGGGGGCCTGCACGTCCTGACCGACGCCCGGGTCGGCCGGGCGGCGCTCGACGCGGTGACCGCCGCGGTCGCCGCCGGCGCCCCGGTGGTCCAGGTGCGGTCCAAGGACGCCTCCGACCGGGAGCGCTACGACTTCGCCCGCCGGGTGGTGGAGGTCTGCGCGGGCGCGGGGGCGACCTGCCTGGTCAACGACCGGGTCGACCTGGCGCTGGCCGTCGGCGCCCACGGCACGCACCTGGGCGCCGACGACCTGCCGCTCGACGTCGTCCGCCGGCTGGCCGGCCCGGGGCACCTGCTGGGCGGCACGGCCCGGGACCCGGAACGCGCCCGCCTCCTGGTGGCCCAGGGCGCCGACTACCTCGGCGTCGGGCCCGCCCACGCGACGGCGACGAAGGCCGGGCTGCCCGCTCCGCTCGGCCCGGCAGGAGTGCGTGCGGTGGCCGAGGCGGTCGAGATCCCGGTGATCGCCATCGGCGGGGTGACCGTCGAGCGGATCCCGGACCTGCTCGCCGCCGGCGCCGCCGGGGTGGCCGTCGTCGGAGCCGTCTCGGCCGCGGCCGACCCCGGTGCCGCCACCCGTGAGCTGCTCCGGGCCCTGGGCGGCAGACCGTGACCGTCGTCGTCGTCGGCGGTGGGCTGATCGGGCTGTCGGTGGCGTGGCGGGCGGCCCAGCGGGGCCTGCCGGTCACCGTGGTGGACGACGCGCCCGGAGGCGGTGCGTCGCAGGCCGCCGCCGGCATGCTCGCGCCGGTCACCGAGGCCGCCTACGGCGAGGAGGCGCTGCTCCGGCTGTGCCTCGCGTCGCTGGAGCGCTATCCCGCCTTCGTCGCGGAGGTGGAGCGGGCCGGTGGCGTGCCGGTGGGCCTGCGCACGCAGGGCACCGTCGTCGTCGGTTTCGACGAGGACGACATGCGCGCGCTGGATGCCCTGCTGGACTTCCAGCGCGAGCTCGGGCTGGCCGTCGAGCGACTGACCGCGCGGGCCGCCCGGCGCCGCGAGCCGTCGCTGTCGCCGCGGGTACGGGGCGCCCTGCACGTTCCGGGTGACCACTCGGTGGACGGCCGGGCCCTGCACGCCGGCCTGCTGGCCGCCGCCGGGGCAGCCGGCGTCCGGCTGGTGCCCTCCCGGGTCGCGGAGGTGCGGGTCGTGGACGGCCGGGCCGCCGGGGTGCGGCTGGCCGACGGCACGGAGCTGGCCGCCGACGCCGTCGTGGTGGCCGTCGGCGCGCGCAGCGGCGCGCTCCCCGGGGTCCCAGCGCTGCCCGTCCGGCCGGTCAAGGGGCAGATCCTCCGCATGCGAGGGGCCGCCGGCCTGCTGGAGGGGACCGTGCGGGCGCTGGTGCGCGGGCGGCAGGTGTACCTGGTGCCGTACGACGACGGCGTGCCCGGGGACGGGCTGATCGTCGGCGCCACCGTCGAGGACCGGGGCTTCGACGCCGCGGTCACCGCCGGCGGCGTGCACGACCTGCTGCACGACGCGCTCGAGGTGGTCCCCGGCGTCTCCGAGCTGGAGCTGGTCGAGACCATCGCCCGGTGGCGGCCCGCGACGGCGGACAACGGGCCGCTGCTGGGACCATCGGAGGTACCGGGCGTGGTCCTGGCGACCGGGCACTACCGCAACGGCGTCCTCCTGGCGCCGGTGACCGGCGAGGTGGTCGCCGAGCACCTCGCGACCGGCGAGCTGCCCGGTCTCGCCGCCCCTTTCACCGCAGACAGGTTCGGAAGGTGATCCGCATGCAGGTGACCGTCAACGGCGTGCCCACCGACGTGGACGACGACTGCACCGTCGCCGCGCTCGTCGAAGCCCGCACCAACGGCCACGGCAAGGTCGCGGTCGCGCGCAACGGCGACGTCGTCCCCCGGAGCGGCTGGGAGTCGACCCGGCTCTCCGCCGAGGACAGCCTGGAAGTCCTCGCCCCCACCGCAGGAGGTTGACCCGATGACCGTGCACCAGGTGGTCCCCGCGCTGGAGCAGGAGGAGAAGGCCGATCCCTTCCTCCTCGGCGGGGAGACGTTCACGTCCCGGCTGCTGCTGGGCACCGGCGGGGCGCCCAGTCTCGAGTCGCTGGAGCGGGCCGTCGTGGCCTCCGGCACCGAGCTGGTGACGGTGGCGCTGCGCCGGGTGGAGGCCTCCAGCAGTGCGGCGATGCTCGAGGTGCTGGACCGGTGTGGGGTGCGGCTGCTGCCCAACACGGCCGGGTGCCGGACCGCGCGGGAAGCGGTCCTGACCGCCCGGCTGGCCCGCGAGGCGTTCGACACCTCCTGGGTGAAGCTGGAGGTCATCGGCGACGAGCACACGCTTCTCCCCGACCCGATCGAGCTGTTCGAGGCGGCCGAGGAGCTCGTCGCCGACGGGTTCACCGTGCTGGCGTACACCACGGACGACCCGATCCTCGGGCGCCGGCTGGCCGACATCGGGTGCGCGGCCGTCATGCCGCTGGGCTCGCCGATCGGCAGCGGCCTGGGCATCCGCAACCCGCACAACATCGCGCTCCTCCGCGAGGCGGTCGACGTCCCGGTGGTGCTGGACGCGGGCATCGGGACGGCGTCGGACGCGACGCTCGCGATGGAGCTGGGCTGCGACGCCGTCCTGCTCGCCTCCGCCGTCACCCGGGCGCGGGAACCGGAGCGGATGGCCCTGGCGATGCGCCACGGGGTGGAGGCCGGCAGGCTCGCCCGGGGGGCCGGGCGCATCCCGCGGCGCTGGCACGCCGAGGCCTCCACGCCGATGCAGGGGCTGCCCGAGCTGTGACGCCGCCCCGCCTCCTGGTGCTCACCGACCGCACCCAGTGCGACCGGCCGCTCGTGGACGTGGTCGCGGCAGCGGTCGAGGCCGGAGCGCGCGCGGTGGTGCTCCGGGAGAAGGACCTGCCCGCTGCCGAGCGGGACCTGCTGGCCGCGGAGCTGGCGCCCGTGCTCGCGTCAGTGGGCGGCGTGCTGCTGCGCGCCGGTGCGCCCGGCGCCACCGGGGCGGTCCACCTCTCGGCGAGCGAGCCGTTCCCCGCACCCCGCCCGCCGGTCGTCGGCCGGTCGTGCCACTCCGCGGCCGAGGTGGCGGCCGCCCACGCCGAGGGATGTGACTACGTCACCGTCTCGCCGGTCTTCCCCACCCCGTCCAAGCCCGGCTACGGCCCCGCGCTGGGGCCCGAGGGCCTGCGCGCGATCCTCGTGCCAGGGGCACCGCCGGCGCTCGCGCTCGGTGGGGTCCTTCCCGAGCACGTGCCCTCGCTCCTGGCCGCAGGGGCGCACGGGGTCGCCGTGATGGGCCCGCTGATGCGCGACCCGGGGCGCGCGGCCGCGTACCTCGAGGCGATGCCCCCGGTCAGCCGCCCGGGACCCGGCGCCCGGCCGCAGGCTCCGTCCCCACCGTGGCCGGGCTAGTCTGGCGGCACAACCGAACACACACATTCGCAGCAGGGGAGCGCTTCGGCGCTGAGAGTGCGGGACACCGCAGACCCTCGAACCTGATCCGGGTCATGCCGGCGCAGGGAGCCTGGAGGAAGAGACATGGCCGATCCGGCCGTCCGTTCGTCGAACGCTGCGCCCGCCCGGGAGCGCAGCAACCGCTGGCGCACCGTCGACATCGTCGTCACCGCCGTCCTCGGCGCCGCCTTCGGCGTCGTCTTCTGGGCGTGGGGCCTGCTCTGGGCCGGCACGGGGACGGCGTTCGCCGCCTTCCCGCCCGCCCAGGCGTTCATGTACGGCGTCTGGCTGATCCCCGCGGTGCTCGCCCCGCTGATCGTCCGCAAGCCCGGCGCCGGCCTGTTCGCCGAGCTGGTCGCCGCGATCGTCTCCGCGCTGCTCGGCTCCGCCTGGGGGACGACGACGATCGTCTACGGCCTGCTGCAGGGCCTGGCCGGCGACGCCGGCTTCGCCGCCTTCCGCTACCGCCGCTTCG
The DNA here is from genome assembly GCF_054050815.1 of Blastococcus sp. SYSU DS0552. Lineage (NCBI taxonomy): Bacteria > Bacillati > Actinomycetota > Actinomycetes > Geodermatophilales > Geodermatophilaceae > Blastococcus > Blastococcus sp. SYSU DS0552. The sequence goes on along the minus strand of NZ_JBJHAB010000022.1, from coordinate 884 downwards.
GCTGGGCGCCCGCGCTGCTGGCCGCCGTCCTCACGGGTGCGACCGCCGCCGTCCTCGACCTCGTCTACTACTACCCGGACTGGTCGGCGGGCTGGAAGACGACCTACGTCGCGCTCGTCGTGGGCAGCACGGCGGTCGTCGCCGGGATCGGCAGCGTGCTGCTGGCCCGCGCACTGGCCGCGAGCGGCGCGCTGTCGTCGTTCGCCTCCGGTCGCACGCGGGTCTGACGACGTCCGGGGCCACGGGCCCGGCCGCCGTCCGGCTGGACGGGTGGGGCTTCCGGCACGCCACCCGGCGGGCCTGGGCGGTGCGGGACGTCGACCTGCGCATCGCCCCCGGCGAGCGGGTGCTGCTCACCGGCCGTTCGGGCGCCGGCAAGTCCACGCTGCTGCGCGCGCTCGGCGGGCTGCTGGAACCGGAGAGCGGTGACGTCGAGGGGGAGATCACCGTCGACGGCGGGCCGCCCGACCGCCGCCGTCAGCGGGTCGGCACGGTCTTCCAGGACCCGGATTCCCAACTGGTCATGACCCGGGCCGGCGACGACGTCGCCTTCGGGCTGGAGAACGTCGGGACGCCGCGGGACCGCATCTGGCCGGCGGTCGACGCCGCCCTCGACGCCGTCGGCTTCGGGCTCGGCCGCGACCGGGCGACCGCCGCACTCTCCGGCGGTCAGAAGCAACGGCTGGTGCTGGCCGGCGCCCTCGCCCCCCGCCCGGGTCTGCTGCTCCTGGACGAGCCCACCGCCCAGCTCGACCCGGACGGCGCCGCGCTCGTGCGCACGGCGGTGGACCGCGCGGTGGGGGGGGGGGGGGGGGGGGGGGGGGGGGGGGGGGGGGGGGGGGGGGGGGGGGGGCGGGGGGTGGGGGGGGGGGGGGGGGGGGGGG
>NZ_JBJHAB010000021.1:0-61558 GCF_054050815.1 Blastococcus sp. SYSU DS0552 | reverse complement strand
GCGTGTGGGCGGCGGGGACGGCGGAGCCGGCCGGGCCGGCGATGACCTGGACCGATGACACCGCCGGTCTGCAGGTGGCCGGTTCGGTGGGTCTGACCGCGCACCGGCCGGGCAGCAGCACCGCGGCCACCGCGGTGCGGTTCGGCGGGATCACGGTGACCGCGCTGGACTGACCGCGAGCCCGGAGCCGTCCGTCACCCCATCCGGGTGACGGACGGCGCCGTCTGCGCCGAGCAGCACACGACCTCGGAGAGGATTCCACCGTGATGGGGGTGCGAGAACTGCTTCGGCGTCCGGTCAGCGGCGCCCTGGCCGGGCAGGCCACCGCAGCGCTCGCGGGGCTGGTGCTCCAGGTCGCCGCCGCCCGTGAGCTCGGTGCCGCCGGGCTGGCGACGTTCTCCCTGAGCTACGGGGGGCTGGTGCTCGCGACGGCGGTCAGCAGCGGCCTGGTGGGTACCGGCCTGACGATCCTGGACCGCCAGGAGCCGCGGGTCAGGGCCGGCCTGCACGTGTGGACCGCCCTGATCGGCCTCGCTGTCGGGGCCATCGGTGTGCTGGCGGCCGGCTGGAGCCAGGCCGTCCCTCCGTGGGCCGTTCCGGTGGCCGGTGCGGCCTGCGCGGCGTTCATCATCGAGGACACCCTGCGCCGGCTGCTGATGGCGGCCGGGCGCTTCTGGTCCCTCCCCGCCGTGGATCTGACCAGCCTGGTCCTGTCGGTCGGCGTGCTCGCCCTCGCCGGCCGCACCGGCGACATCTCTCTCGCGGCGTTCGTCGTCGCCGTCCTCATCGGGCAGAGCGGCGGGGCGCTCGTGGCCTGGTGGTGCCTGCCGGCCGGCGAACGCCCGCGCGGGCCGTGGCGGCGTCCGGCGCTGCGCGTCGTCGCGTCCTTCGGCGTGTGGTCGGCCATGACGCAGACCATCCGGCCGGCTTCCCTCACCCTGTTGCGCATCCTGCTCATCGCCGTGGTCGGCGCGGCCGCGTACGGCCCGGTGGAGATCGCCCGGGTCTACACGGCACCGACGCTGCTCGTGGTCGCGGGCCTGGGGTCGTTCCTGCTGCCGCAGTTCGCGCGGTTGCGGCACCGCGGGCTGCCGGTCGGCCTCCGGGTCGCCGACCGGGCCGCCGCCCTCCTCACCCTCGGGACGGCGGTGCTGGGCGGGCTGGGGCTGCTGCTGCTCCCCTGGCTGGGCGACCTGGTGACCGACGGCAGCTACCCGGTCCCCGCAGCGGCTGTGGTGGCCTGGACCGGGTACGCGATGACTGCCGCCGTGGCGCTCCCGTACGGCTGCCTGGCCATGGTGCACGGCGGGCAGCGCCGGGTACTGGCGACGCGGACCTGGGAGCTGGCCTCGCTGGTCATCGCCGCGCTGCTGGTCATCCGTCTCGACGGCGGCGAGGTCTGGGCTCCGCTGGCGCTGGCCGTCGGCCCGGCCCTCGCCGCGGTCGTCCTCCGGCGCTCGCTGCTGGTGCCGACCGCCAGCGAGGAGGCCGCACCCACGCCCGACCCGGCGCGGGCGTGACGACGCGGCCTCGCGGGCCGCGCGGAGGTGGCGCGGGTGGCCCTCACCCTTTCGGGCCGGGAGGTCTGTCGGCGTGCCCGGCCGTGCCGAAGACTTGAGCAGGCGCTCTCTCCGGAGCGTCGCCGTCGCTGAAGGAGAAGGTCGTCGTGCGCACTGAAAGGGAACGCGGGAGCCGGCCTCTGGGCTCGGTGCTCGCGGGGCCGGCCTTCCGGGCCAAGTCCGCCACCGTCCGCCGGCGCAGCGGCGCCTTCCTCCACGAGCTGATGGAGCACCAGACCCTGGCACCGGAGGCTCTTCGCGACCTGCAGTGGCAACGCGCGACGCGGCAGCTGCGGTGGGCCACCGAGGCCACCGCCTTCTACCCGTCGTTCTACGCCCGCCACGGAGTCGACGTCTCCGCCGTCCGGAGCTGGGACGACTGGGAGGCGCTCCCGATCCTCGACCGGACGACCGTCAAAGAGCACTCCGCCGGCTTCCTGTCCACGGAGGCCCGTCGCGGCACCGTCCGCGAGGCGCTGACCGGCGGCAGCACGGGGCAGCCGCTCCAGACCAAGCACGACGCCCGGGTTCCGTCGCTGGCGCTGGCCTGGCGGATGTACTCCTGGTGGGGCGTCCAGCCGTGGGACAACCTCGCGCGGGTGGCGCGGTGGGGTTTCGGCCGGCTGGACGCACTGAAGAACGACCTCCTGTGGTGGCCCAGCCGTCAGACCTACCTGGACGCCGCGCTTCTGAGCCCCGAATCGATGCACACCTTCCACCGCCGGCTCTGGGCGACGCGCCCGGCGCTCCTCGAGGGGTACGTCGGGTCGATGCTCGAGTTCGCCGACTTCCTCGAGCAATCCGGCCTGCGCGTGCCCCCGCTGACGGCGGTCGCGACGACCGCGGCGCCGCTCACCTCGTCGGCCCGCCGCCGGCTGGAGTCCTTCTTCGACGCCCCCGTGTACGACGAGTACCGCGGATCGGAGTTCGGCTGGATGGCCGGCGAGTGCCGGGAACGCAACGGCCTCCACACCTTCGCCGACGTGCGCCTCATCGAGGTGGTCGACGACGAGGGCCGCCCCCTTCCGCCCGGGGAGGTCGGGCACCTCGTGCTCACCGACCTGACCAACCGGGTGTTCCCGCTCATCCGCTACCGCCTCGGGGACCGTGGGGCGCTGACCGGCGAGCCGTGCGCCTGCGGGATCACGCTGCCGATGATGCGCCAGCCCGACGGCCGGTCCACAGACGTGCTGCGGCTGCCGAGCGGCCGTTCGCTGAACCACCGCCTGATGGCCATGTTCAGCACTCACCCGGACAGCGTGCGGCTCTTCCAGATCCACCAGCGTGCCGACTACTCGATCGTCGTCCGGGTCGTCCTCGGTCCGGGCCCCGACAGCGCACGGCACGTCGAGGCGGCCGTCGAGGGGCTCCGGCGGCGCATCGAGGACGAGGTGCCGGTCACCACGGAGTACGTCGACGACCTCCCGTTCACCGGCGGAAAGATCAAGTACGTGGTGTCGGACCTCGCGCCCACACTCCCCGGGACGGCGGTCACGCCGGCCGGTTGATCAGTCGGCCGGCGCGGTCGCCACCCGCTCCCGAGGACCTCGGCGGGACGACGGGGCGCGCCCCCGTCCACGGTCAGCGCAGCGCGAGCCGCTGCACCACCGCGGCGCGGATGCGGCCGACGACCTCCGGCCACGTCGGTACGTGCACCACCGGGCTGGGGCTCGGCGGGCCGGTCAGCTCGGTCCGCACCGCGGCCGCCAGCGCCCCGGGGTCGCGGGGATCGGCGAAGGTCGCGGTCGGCGCCAGCTCGCGGAAGGCCGGGATGTCGCTGAGCACCACGGGGGCGCCGGCGAGGGCAGCCTCGACAAGCGGCAAGCCGAACCCCTCGTCGAGAGACGGGAAGACGAACAGTCGGCAGTTCTCGTAGAGCCAGGCCAGTGAGCCGTCGTCCACACCGCCGACGAAGCGGATCCGGGGATCGTCCGGAAGCACTCCGACGGCCTTCCCGTCGGGTTCACCGACCACGACCAGCGGTCGCTCGGCGCTGACCAGGCCCTCGCCGAGAACGGCGTGGACGAGCCCGCCCACGTTCTTGCGCACGTTGAGCCGGCCCACGCACAGCAGGAAGCTCCCCGGCGTCAGGCCCAGCCCCGGGTCGGCGGCCCGGCGGCTGCGGAGCGACTCCGGGAAGCTCAGTCCCACCGGCACGACCTTGCCGGCCAGCGCAGGCCGGACGCGGGCGATGCGGTCGGCTTCTGCCCGCGTCGACGTCAGCACGAGGTCGGCGCGCCGGGCCGACCACGGCATCCCGGCGAAGTAGGCCCGCTCGACACGGGTGAAGAACTCGGGGTGGTCGTCGAACATCAGGTCGTGGATGAAGGTGGCGCGCAGCGCCCGGCTCCGCAACGGGGTGAAGTTCTGGGCGAGCACGACATCTGCGTCGGCGGCCGTCCCCAGCTCGGTCAGCACGCTGATCCCGTGAGGTGAGCGGTGCACCGGGACCACCCTGACGGGCGCATCGCCCACGAGTTCGCGCGCCTGCTCCAGGTGTCGGCGCGGCACGGCCACGGTGAGCTCGTCCTCGGGGTAGACCGCCGGCCAGGTGCGGACCAGCGAGTCCACGACCCGTCGTCCCGACGGTTGACCCGCCACCCACCAGTACGCGTCGAGCAGCACTCTCACCGGGCCGACACCTCCGTCCGTCGCACCGGCACGCCCGCCGGGTCATCCCTCAGCCGGTGCCGGGATCCGCCTTCGACCAGCAGGGACACCGCCATGAACCAGAGAAAGGCCGGCGTTGCGTCGAACAGGCCGCTCTCGACCGGGCTCCGGCCGAGGAGGAACGCCAGCAGCCCCAGGAACAGCGCCCGGTGCGCCCGCGGGGCCCGCAGGGCACCACGCAGCACCCACAACACCCAACCGGCGGAGAGGGCGACGCCGAGCAGCCCGCCCTGCACGAGCGCCGAGACCCAGCTGCTGTCCAGGGGCTGCTGGTCCCACCACTGGCCCCTCACCTCGATCACCTTCACCGACAGCCCACCGCCGAACAAGCGCTGCCACAGCGTGTCCGCCCACGTGTCCGCTGCATCCCAGGCGATGAAGCGGGACTCGAGGGTGCTGATGCCGGTTCCGTCGCGGGTTGCGAACGCGCCCAGCGCCCCTGTGGCGACCGCCACGACCGTGCCGACCGCGGCCAGCAGCAGCCCGCCCACCACCAGCCCGACCGGTGCCCGCCGGAGGTGCAGCGCCACCACCACGAGGCCGAGCATCAGCATCAGCAGCCCGGTCCGAGAGCCGGTCGCCCAGACCACGGCCAGCGCGGCCGCGGCGGCGACGGCGATGCCCGGACCAGCCTTCCCGAGGACCACGTGCCACGCGGCCACGAGGGCCACGATGCCGGCCAGCAGGGCCAGCTCGTTGGGGGTCAGTGGTGGGATCCCGCCTGCCAGCCGTCCGGTGGCGGCGGTGGGCAGCCCGGTGACCGTCGCGGCGAGCGCCACGATGCCGCAGGCCTGGCCCAGCGCGGTGATGACCTCCTCGACCGATGCGGAGCGGAGCAGGAAGAAGACCGTGAGCCCGAGCATCGCCACCCGGACGGCGACCGTCGCGCCGACCAGGAACGTGCCGGCCGTGAACGCGCCGAAGACCGAGCCGGTGAGGACGGCCGCGAGCACCCACACCGTCCCGGTGCCCAGAGGTCGACGCGGACTGCTCCCCGCCGCGAGCACCGCCAGTGCCAGGGCCACCACGATGACGAGCGCCTTGCCGACGACCACGGGGTCCAGCGAGCCGGCGAAGTACTGGCCCCGCCGCCAGCCCACCGTGCCGGTGAGCAGCAGGAGCGCGATGACCAGGCGGCCGGCCGGACCGGCGAGCGGTAGCGGCCAGGGGTCGCTCACCGCTGCGGCGGGCGCGGGGCCGGTGCCCCGGGCGCCGCGGCGCCGGCGGTGACCGCCGTGACGGTCGCAGCCTCCGTCGGTGAGGCGCCGCGGGGCGGCACGGCGCGGACCTCGGCGGAGGGCGGGCCGTCGGGCGCCGACCGGGTGCGGTGGTCGACGAGGGCGATGGCGAGCGGGTGGAGCTCGACGTGGCCGAGGAGGCGCCGCAGCTCACGCAGCTCCGCGCGAGCCACCTGACCGGCCGGGATGACCAGGACGACGTCGTCGGAGCGTTCGGCGGCTTCCCGCCACTCCCGCAGCGGCGCCATCGGGTCGGCCACCTCGAGCCGGACCCGTGCATCCTCCCCACCCCCGGCGGAGCAGCCGACCGCTACGGACATGCCGCGGCCGCGGAGCACCGCGGCGACGTCCTCGGCGAACTCCAGCGGCGCCAGAGCCTCGGTGGGCGCCGGGCAGAGCAGCAGCACGTGCACCGGTCCTTCCTCGGCGGCGGCTTCCAGGCGGCGGGCGAGGAGCACGGCGGGCCGTCCGGTCAGAGCGCTGCGCCGGGCGCGGCCGGTCAGCGGTGCGAGCACCTCCACCGTGCCGTCCCCCGGCCAGGCGCGCGCGGCGTCCTCGGCCGTGTGCACGGTGTCGTCGAGCCGGTCGCGGACGATCGCGCCGGCCAGCCCGAGGAACAGGCCGACGACCAGTCCGAGCCCGACCAGGTGGGAGGCCACCGGGGCCACCGGGGCGACCGGCGCGTTCGCGGGGTCGGTGACGGTGAGCTCGACGGGCCGGTCGCCGGACGACGGCGTCTCCAGTTCCTCGACCACCTCGGTGAACTGCGCGGCCACGGCGTTGGCGATCGCCGCCGCACGTGCCGGATCACCGCCCCGCACGGCGATCTCGACCTGCGAGGTGTCCCGCGGGTTGGTCGCCGAGATGCTGGCCCGCAGCTCGCGGACGCTCTCGGCCAGCTCCAGCTGGTCGGCGACCGGGCCCAGCACGGCCTCGCTGATGACGACGTCGGGATAGCTCTTGATCCGCTGGTTGATGAACGAGGCGCTGTTCGGGATCGAGGGCGAGACCGACGCGAACACCTGGGCCGTGGCCTGGTAGGTCGAGGGCGTCAGGACGAGGACCAACGTGCCCAGCAGGGCGCCCAGCACCGTGGTCCCCACCCAGACCGGCCACCGCCTGCGCAGTGCGGCGAGGTAGTCGTGCAGTTCCACGTCGGTCGCTCCTCACCGTGCCGGCGCCGCACGCCGGTGGCCGGGGGCGGACTCCGGCCGTCCGGGTCGTCTGTCCGGGCCGACGTTAGGTTCGGGCGGCAGGCCGGGACAGGGGACGACCGGTCCGGATCACCCCATGGGGGCACCGGCCGGCCGACGGCCGCCGGGCACGGCGCCCGATGGGGTGAACCCCCTCCGGAACTCACAATGCGTCACCTCCATCGGGCTAGCGTCGGGGCTCGGCAGCAGCTCACCGCGATATTCGATGAGCTCTCTGTCACGCAATGTGACCGGCAGCCGCCGATGACGCGCGCCGGACGGACGATCGGGGGATCGCATGACGGTGATCGGCTACGCGCCAGGGGCCTACGACCTGTTCCACGTCGGGCACCTGAACATCCTCCGGCACGCGGCCGACCACTGCGACCGGCTGATCGCCGGCGTCGTCTCCGACGAGATGCTGCTGCAGACCAAGGGGCGGGCCCCGGTCATCCCGCTGGCCGAGCGCATGGAGATCGTCGGCAGCCTGCGGTTCGTCGACGCCGTGCACGCCGAGGTGGTCCCCGACAAGATCGACACCTGGCGCGAGGTCGGGTTCGACGTCCTCTTCAAGGGCGACGACTGGCGGGGCACCACCAAGGGCCTGAAGCTCGAGCGCGACTTCGCCGAGGTCGGCGTCCGGGTGCACTACTTCCCGTACACGATGCACACCTCCAGCACGATCCTGCGCAAGGCGCTGGCGGCCATCGAGGCGGAGCAGCCGGTGGGCCGGGTGGCCCGCGCCCGCACCTCCTGAGCGGGGCGGCGCCTGTCGGGGGTGCCGTCTAGCCTGGGGAGCGGCCCCGGCCGCACTCGGCGGTCCGTGCGAGGCCGGACAACCTCAGGAGAAGAAGAAGCGTGACCCTGCGCGGCGTGCTCGACGTCGTCCTCACCGACCCCGGCATGGCCCGCGTGGTCGCCTCCGCCGGGAGCGCCGAGCTCGCCGTCACCGCACCACCGACGGTGCAGCCGCTGGTGGCGGCCGCCCTCGCCGCACCGGCGCCGGGCGCCGGCGTGCCCGTCCTCGTCGTCACCGCGGGGGAGCGCGACGCCGACGCGGCCGCCGACCTGCTGCGCTGCTTCGTCCCGGGCCGCCGGGTGGAGGTCTTCCCGGCCTGGGAGACGCTGCCCCACGAGCGGCTCAGCCCGCGCGCGGACACCGTCGGCCGGCGGCTGGCCGTGCTGCGGGACCTCACGCACCCGGGGGAGAACGGGGCGATCGACGTCCTCGTCGCCCCGGTCCGCAGCGTGCTCCAGCCGCTGGCCCCCGGGCTCGGTGACCTGGTGCCGGTCGAGCTGAAGCCCGGGGACTCGGCCGAGCTGGACGACATCGCCCAGGCGCTCTCCGACGCCGCCTACACGCGCGTGGAGCTGGTCGAGAAGCGCGGCGAGTTCGCCGTCCGCGGTGGCCTCCTCGACGTCTTCCCGCCCACCGAGCCGCATCCGGTGCGCGTGGAGTTCTGGGGCGACGAGGTCGACGAGCTGCGGTACTTCTCCGCCGCCGACCAGCGGTCGCTGGACGAGCGCCCCGAGCGGCTGTGGGCCCCGCCGTGCCGCGAGCTGCTGCTCACCGAGGAGGTGCGCGCCCGTGCCGCGGCGCTGGCGGTCGAGCACCCCGGCCTGATCGAGGTCCTGGGCAAGCTGGCCGAGGGCATCGCCGTGGAGGGCATGGAGTCGCTGACCCCCGCCCTCATCGGCGACGCGGCCATGCAGCTGCTCACCGACCTGGTGCCCGCGGGCACGCACGTCCTGGTCTGCGACCCCGAGCGGGTGCGCAGCCGGGCGGCCGACCTGGTGCGCACCGCGGAGGAGTTCCTCGCCGCCTCGTGGGCGACCGCCGCCGAGGCGGGGGAGGCGCCGCTGGACCTGGGCGCGTCCTCCTTCCGGGACCTCGCCGACGTCGAGGCCGCGACCCGCGGCCGCGGTCTGCCCTGGTGGACCACCGGCGCCTTCACCCTGCAGGCCGAGGACGACGAGCGGCAGGTGACCCTCGACGCCACACCCGTCGAGCGTTTCCACGGCGACCAGGGTGCCGCCGTCGAGCGCATGCGGGGCTGGCACCGCGACGGGTGGCGGGTCGTCGTCACCTTCGCCGGCCCCGGCCCCGCGCAGCGCGCCGCCGACCAGCTCACCGAGGCCGAGCTCGGCGTCCGGCTGGTGCCCGACCTGGCCACCGCCCCCGACCCCGGGCTGACCCACGTCACCCAGGGCAACCTCGAGGCCGGGTTCGCCTTCCCGGGCGTCGGGCTGGCGCTGGTCACCGAGCACGACCTGACCGGCCAGCGCGGCACGACGATGCGCGACGCGGTGAAGATGCCCGCCCGCCGGCGCAACGCCGTCGACCTGGTGCAGCTGCAGCCGGGCGACCTCGTGGTGCACGAGCAGCACGGCGTCGGCCGCTACATCGAGATGATCAGCCGCACCGTCAACGGCGGCCAGCGCGACTACCTGATCGTCGAGTACGCGCCGTCGCGGCGGAACCAGCCGCCGGACCGGCTGTTCGTGCCCACCGACGCCCTCGACCAGCTGACCCGCTACGTCGGCGGGGAGTCGCCGGCGCTGTCCAAGCTCGGCGGCGCCGACTGGCAGAAGACCAAGAGCCAGGCCCGCAAGGCGGTCAAGCAGATCGCCGGCGAGCTGATCCGGCTGTACTCCGCGCGCATGGCGACCCAGGGCCACGCCTTCGGGCCCGACACGGTCTGGCAGCGCGAGCTGGAGGACGCCTTCCCCTTCCAGGAGACCCCCGACCAGCTGGCCGCGATCGACGAGGTCAAGGCCGACATGCAGCAGACGGTGCCGATGGACCGGATCATCTGCGGCGACGTCGGCTACGGGAAGACCGAGATCGCGATCCGGGCCGCGTTCAAGGCGGTGCAGGACGGCAAGCAGGTCGCCGTCCTGGTGCCGACGACGCTGCTGGCCAACCAGCACTTCAAGACCTTCTCCGAGCGGGTCGCCCAGTTCCCGGTGACGGTGAAGGTGCTCTCCCGGTTCCAGTCCGACCGCGAGACCACCGAGATCCTCCGGCAGCTGGCCGCCGGCGAGATCGACATCCTGGTCGGCACCCACCGGCTGCTGCAGCCGACCACCCGGTGGAAGGACCTCGGGCTGGTCATCGTCGACGAGGAGCAGCGCTTCGGCGTCGAGCACAAGGAGTACCTGAAGACGATGCGGACGGCGGTCGACGTCCTGTCGATGTCGGCCACCCCGATCCCGCGCACCCTGGAGATGAGCCTCACCGGCATCCGCGAGATGTCGACGATCCTCACCCCGCCCGAGGAGCGGCACCCCGTGCTCACCTACGTGGGCGCGTGGAACGACAAGCAGATGGCGGCGGCGATCCGCCGGGAGCTGCTGCGCGACGGCCAGGTCTTCGTGATCCACAACCGGGTGCAGTCGATCGACAAGGCCGCCGCGAAGATCCGCCACCTGGTGCCCGAGGCCCGCATCGCCGTCGGCCACGGGCAGATGAAGGAACACGAGCTCGAGCGGATCATGGTCGGCTTCTGGGAGAAGGAGTACGACGTCCTGGTCGCGACGACGATCGTCGAGTCCGGCCTGGACATCCCGAACGCCAACACCCTGATCGTCGACCGGGCGGACACGTTCGGGCTCTCCCAGCTGCACCAGATCCGCGGCCGGGTCGGCCGTGGGCGGGAGCGGGCCTACGCCTACTTCACCTACGACCCCACCCGCACGCTCACCGAGACCTCGGTCGACCGGCTGACCACCATCGCGAACAACACCGACCTCGGCGCCGGCATGGCGGTGGCGATGAAGGACCTGGAGATCCGCGGCTCGGGCAACCTGCTCGGCGGCGAGCAGTCCGGGCACATCGCCGGCGTCGGCTTCGACCTGTACGTGCGGCTGGTCGGCGAGGCGGTGGCCGACTACCGGGCGCAGGTGACCGGTGAGGAGGCGCCCGCCGAGCCGGTGGAGGTGCGGGTGGACCTGCCGGTCGACGCACACCTGCCGCACGACTACGTGCCCGGCGAGCGGCTGCGCATGGAGGCCTACCGCAAGGTCGCGTCCATCCAGGACGAGGCGCAGGCGCAGGCGGTGCTCGACGAGCTCACCGACCGGTACGGCGCCCCGCCGGCGCCGGTGCTCAACCTGCTGGCCGTGGCCCGCTTCCGGGTGGCTATGCGGGAACTCGGCATCACCGAGGTCTCGCTGCAGGGCCGCACCATCCGGGTCGGCCCGGTGGACCTGCCGGAGTCCAAGCAGATGCGGCTGGCCCGCCTGGCCGACGGCGCCTCCTACAAGGCGGCCGTGCGGACCATCTCGCTCAAGGTGCCGGTCGGCCCCGACCGCCGCACGCCGCTGCGCGACGTCGCCCTGCTGGAGAACCTGCACGCCACGCTGACCGCCGTCCTCGGGGCCCCGGTCGCGGCGTAGCGGGCGCTGCCACGGCCCTGCTGCAGGGGGCCGCGCCGAGCGTGCGAGGCGTGGGGGCAGCAGGGTCCTTTTCGTGGGAGTCTCCCGGCGTGCTGATCCACCGCGCCGCCCGGTCGTGTGCCGCCGTGTCCCTGGCCGTCCTCGCCCTGGCCGGTTGCCGGTCGGCACCGGACGTCGCCGCCTACGTGGGCGAGGAGCGGATCGGCGTCGCCGAGCTCGAGGCGGAGGTCGCCGACCGGCTCGCCGACGCCGGTGTGGCCGCCACCGCGCAGGGGCGTGAGGAGCAGCTCACCCGCCGGGTGCTGGGCCTGCTCGTCGAGGGCGAGGTGCACGACGCCGCGGCCGAGCGCTACGGGGTGCAGGTCACCGACGCCGAGGTGACCCGCCGGATCGAGGAGCTGCTGGGCGACGACGACCCCGAGGCCGTCTACGCGCGGCTCGCCGAGCAGGGCATCGGCCGGGCGGACGTCCGGGAGAGCGTGCGCCAGCAGCTGGTGCGCCAGGAGATCGCCGCCGCCGAAGGGACGGCGGACCCGCTGGACGAGGCTGCCCTGCGGGCCCGGTACCAGGAGGTCCGCGAGGAGCTGGGCCAGATCGAGTTCGGCTACGTCACCGTGCCGGACCAGGCCACCGCCACCGCCGTCATCGCGGAGCTGACCGCCGACCCGGCCCGCTACGCCGCGGTGGCCGCGCGGTTCGCCGGCCCGTACACGCTGCCGGAGCTCGGACGCCGGGCCGCCGACGAGCTGCCGCCCGCGCTGAGCGCGCCGCTGGTCACCGCCGAACCGGGGACGGCGGTCGCGGTCCCGGTGCCCGAGACGGGCGGGGTCGTCGTCGCCTTCCGCGCCGGCACCGTCTACCCGTCCTTCGAGGAGCTGCGGCCGCGACTGGTCGAGGAGGCCGGCGAGCAGGCGGAGGCCTCGGTCCGGCCGCTGCTCGACGAGGTGCGGGCCGACCTCGACATCGCGGTCAACCCCCGCTACGGGACCTACGAGGAGGGTCGGCTGCTGCCCGCCCAGAGCGGGGTGGTCGACCTCCTCGACGATGCGCCGGCGGCTGCTTCGGCAGACTGAGCCGGTGCCCGTCGCGCTCGCCGTCCCCGCCAGCCCCCGCCTGCCCGGCCTGCTGAGCCCCGCCGGGTGGCGGGCGGTCTCCTCGGGGCGCCCGCTGGCTGCCCTGCCCGGGGCAGCCGGCACCGCTGCGGTGCTGCGCGCCGACGGGCTGGCCGTCGCCGAGGTGCCCGACCTCGCCGCCGCCGGCGCCCTGGCCGGCGACGTCGTCCTGCTGGTCCCCGCCGGGGAACCGGTCCCCGGTGCGGAGCTCGTCGCCGCAGCCCCGGAGCCCGCCGGGGTGCGGCTGCTGGACGTCGTCGCGGTCATGGACCGGCTGCGCTCGCCCGGCGGGTGCCCGTGGGACGCCGAGCAGACGCACGCGTCGCTGCGCGGGTACCTGCTCGAGGAGGCGCACGAGGCCTACGACGCGATCGTCGACGACGACCCGGCCGCCATGCGCGAGGAGCTCGGCGACGTGCTGCTGCAGGTGGTCTTCCACGCCCGCGTCGCCGCCGAGGCGGGGGAGCAGCGGCGCTTCGACGTCGACGACGTCGCCGGTGACCTGGTCGACAAGCTGGTCCGCCGGCACCCGCACGTGTTCGGCGACGCCGGGCCGCGCGATGTCGCCCAGGTGGAGGCCGGCTGGGAGGAGATCAAGAAGGCCGAGAAGCAGCGCCGCTCGCCCACCGAGGGCGTCTCCCGCTCGCAGCCCGCGGCGTCGTGGGGCGCGGCCCTGGTGCGCCGGGCCGGTCGGGCGGGGCTCCCCACGCCCGAGCCGGCCGAGCTGGCCGACGCGAGCCCGGAGGCGCTCGGCGAGCGGCTGCTGGCCGTCGTCGCCGCCGCCGAGGCGCGCGGGTGGGACGTGGAGGACGCGCTGCGGGAGGCGGTGCGCCGCTACGCCGGCGAGCTCGACGCCGCCGCGACCCGACCCGACCGGGGGACGTCGACCTGACGGGCGGTGCGTCGGCTCGCTAGCGTGGAGGACCCCGACGGCGCGTGATGCGCCGGGCCGGGAAGCGAGCAGCGACGACGCGCCACCGGCCCGGGGAGCACCGCCTGCCGCCGACGAGGATCCGGCGGCCGTACCAGACCGGAGAGGAGCCGCTCCGCTGTCCGCCGTGCTCTCCGCCCCTGCCGATGACCCGGTCGGCCCCGACGAGGCCGTCGAGGGCGTGTCCGGCCTGATCCCGTCCGAGACCTGGCAGGTGCTCCTCGTCTGCGCCGGCGCCGCCCTGGCGGCCTGGCTGCTCGGCGTCCTCATCGGCGTCGTGGTCCGGCGGGTGGGCCGTGGCTCGCCCGTGACCGCCGACCTGTCCCGGCGGGGCCGCACCCCGCTGCGCGCGCTGCTGGTGCTGGTGGCGCTGACCGTCGTCCTCGAGGCGGCCGACGACCTGGGGGACTGGGCGGAGGTCGTCGTCCACGTACTGGCCCTGAGCGTGATCGCGACCATCGGCTGGCTGGTCGCCGTGGCGGTCTTCGTCGCCGCCGATGCCTGGCTCGCCCGGTACGACATCGACGTCGCGGACAACCGGCACGCCCGGCGGGTGCGCACGCAGATCTCGCTGCTGCGCCGGCTGGCCGTCGTCGTCGTCGCCGTGCTCACGGTCGCGGGGATGCTGCTGACCTTCCCCGGCGCCCGCGCCGCCGGTGCCAGCATCCTGGCCAGCGCCGGCGTGATCTCGATCGTCGCCGGCCTGGCCGCCCAGACCTCGCTGGCCAACGTCTTCGCGGGCCTGCAGCTGGCCTTCACCGACGCGATCCGCGTCGACGACGTGGTCGTCGTGGAGGAGGAGTGGGGCCGCATCGAGGAGATCACCCTCACCTACGTGGTCGTGCACGTCTGGGACGACCGGCGGCTGGTGCTGCCCTCGACCTACTTCACGACCACGCCGTTCCAGAACTGGACCCGCAAGGAGTCCGCCGTCCTCGGCGCCGTCGAGCTCGACGTGGACTGGACGACGCCGTTCGACCGGATGCGCGAGGAGCTCGACCGGCTGGTCACCGGGAACGAGAACTGGGACCAGCGGGTCAAGGTCCTGCAGGTGACCGACGCCGTCGGCGCTCTCGTGCGGGTCCGCGTGCTGGTCAGCGCGCAGGACGCGGGGACCCTGTTCGACCTGCGCTGCGCCGTTCGGGAGGGGCTCGTCGGCTGGCTGCAGCGGGAGGCCCCGCACGCCCTGCCGCGCGTCCGGAACGAGGGCGCCGCCGGGTACGAGACCGCCGGGCGGCGCGGACCGCGGCCGGCTCCCGACCCCCGCACCGCACCCCGCCCGGCGCGCCCGTCCGGCCGCGGGCCCGCGACCAGCGAGGGGCTCTTCACCGGGAGCCTGGAGGCCCGCAAGCGCTCCCAGGCGTTCAGCGGGCCGAGCGAGGAGGACCAGGCCGAGCGCGCCCGCCACGACCGGACGGCCGGGGACGAGGGGACCGCGGAGCAGGAGCGGGGCCCGTCGGCGCCCTGATCCGGCGGGGCGCGGCCGGGGGAGGCCTCGCCGACAGTTCCGGCTGGTTAGGCTGCCCCCGTGCCGAGCATCGATGCCGTAGGCGCGCGGGAGATCCTCGACTCGCGCGGAAACCCCACCGTGGAGGTCGAGGTCGCCCTCGACGACGGGACGATCGCCCGGGCCGCCGTGCCCAGCGGAGCCTCCACGGGCGCCTTCGAGGCGGTCGAGCTGCGGGACGGGGGTGAGCGCTACGGCGGCAAGGGAGTGACCAGGGCCGTCGACGGCGTCCTCGACGTCATCGGCCCCGAGCTCGTCGGCTACGAGGCCAGCGAGCAGCGGCTGATCGACCAGCGCCTGCTCGACCTCGACGGCACGCCGGACAAGTCCCGCCTGGGGGCCAACGCCATCCTCGGCGTCAGCCTCGCCGTCGCGCGGGCCGCCGCGGACTCCACCGGCCTCCCGCTGTTCCGCTACGTCGGCGGCCCGTCGGCGCACCTGCTGCCCGTGCCGATGATGAACATCCTCAACGGCGGCGCCCACGCCGACAGCAACGTCGACGTGCAGGAGTTCATGATCGCCCCCGTCGGGGCGGCCACGTTCGCCGAGGCGCTGGCGATGGGCACGGAGACCTACCACGCGCTGAAGGCGGTGCTCAAGGGCCGCGGCCTGGCCACCGGCCTGGGCGACGAGGGCGGCTTCGCGCCCGACCTGCCGAGCAACCGGGACGCCCTGGACCTCATCGCCGAGGCGGCGGAGAAGGCCGGCTACAGCCTCGGCACCGACATCGCCTTCGCGCTCGACGTCGCCGCCACCGAGTTCCACACCGACGGCGGCTACGACTTCGAGGGCCAGTCCCGGTCGGCGGAGTACCTGGTCGACTACTACCGCGGCCTGGTCGACGCCTACCCGATCGTCTCCATCGAGGACCCGCTCGACGAGGAGGACTGGGACGGCTGGATCGCCATGACCGCCGCCCTGGGTGACCGGGTGCAGATCGTCGGCGACGACCTGTTCGTCACCAACCCGGCGCGCCTGGCCGACGGCATCGCGCGCAAGGCCGCCAACGCGCTGCTGGTCAAGGTCAACCAGATCGGCACGCTCACCGAGACCCTGGACGCGGTGAACCTGGCCCACCGCAACGGCTATCGCTGCATGATGAGCCACCGCTCGGGCGAGACGGAGGACACCACGATCGCCGACCTCGCCGTCGCCACCGACTGCGGGCAGATCAAGACCGGTGCGCCGGCCCGCAGCGAGCGGGTGGCCAAGTACAACCAGCTGCTGCGCATCGAGGAGGAGCTCGACGACGCCGCCCGCTACGCCGGCGCCGCCGCCTTCCCGCGGCTGAACGGCTGAGCGGAGGCCGATGAGCAGCGTGCGCGGCCGGCGGGGCGGAGGCGAGACACGGCGCGCGACCGGCCGGGTGCCGCGGGTGCACCACTCGCGGCCGGTCCGTACCGGGCTGCGCTCGGGGGCGTCCAGCCGGCCGGCGCAGCGGCGTCCGAACCGTCGCCCGGAGCGCCGACCGACCGCCTCGGTCGCGCCCCGTCGCCGCCCGCTGTTCACCGGCCGCGCCGTCGTGCTGGTCGGCCTGGTCCTGCTGCTCGCGCTCACCCTCGCCGGGCCGATCCGGCAGTACCTGGCCGGCCAGGCCGAGCTCGCCCGGCTGGCCGCGGAGGGCCGGCAGCTCGACGCGCGGGTCGGCGAGCTGCAGGGCGAGCTGGCGCGGCAGGCCAACCCCGCCTACGCCCAGCGGCAGGCGCGGGAGCGGCTCTCCTACGTCCTCCCCGGCGACCGGCTGGTGCTCGTCGTCGACGGGGACGCCGTCGAGGGTGACGCCGGGACGCTGGCGGCCGCCGCGGACCCGGGGCCGTTGCCCTGGTACGAGGGGCTGATGCGGTCGGTGGCCGAGGCCGACGGCGGCGTGGTCGACCAGCCGGACCACGAGGAGGTGGCGGAGTGATGGAGGACCCCGCTACCCCCCCGGCCTCGCACGCTCGGCCCGGGCCCCTGCAGCGGGGCCGTTCCAGCCCCGTCAGCGAGGAGGACCGCGAGGTCGTCGCCCGGCAGCTCGGCCGCCCGCCCCGTGCGCTGGCGGGTGTCGCGCACCGGTGCCCCTGCGGCCAGCCGGACGTGGTCGAGACCTCGCCGCGGCTGGAGGACGGCACGCCGTTCCCGACGCTCTACTACCTCACCTGCCCGCGGGCCTCGGCCGCCGCGAGCCGGCTGGAGTCGACCGGCCGGATGCGGGAGTGGCAGGCGGAGCTGGCCACCGATCCCGAGCTCGCCGCCGGCTACCGGGCCGCGCACGAGGCCTACCTCGCCGCGCGCGACGCGAAGGACGTGCTGCCCACCCGCGCCACCGCCGGTGGCATGCCCGACCGGGTCAAGTGCCTGCACGCGCTGGCCGGCCACGCGCTGGCCGCCGGCCCCGGCGTCAACCCGATCGGTGACCGCGCGGTCGCCGAGATGGGGGAGTGGTGGGCGAAGGGCCCCTGCGCCCGGCCGGAGGGCGACGCATGACGCGGGTCGCGGCGATCGACTGCGGCACCAACTCCATCCGGCTGCTCGTGGCCGACGTGCCGGCGCAGGGCGGGCATACCGACCTGCTGCGGCGGATGGAGGTGGTGCGCCTCGGCCAGGGCGTGGACGCGACCGGCCGGCTGGCGCCGGAGGCGATCGAGCGCACCCGCGTGGTGCTCGCCGAGTACGCGGCGGCGGCCCGGGACCTGGGCGCCACCGACGTCCGGATGGTCGCCACCAGCGCCACCCGCGACGCGGCGAACCGCGCCGACTTCGAGGACATGGTGCGGGCCACCCTGGGGCGCACACCCGACGTGGTGACCGGCCGGGAGGAGGCCGAGCTCTCCTTCCTCGGCGCCACCGGCTCGCTCGCCGCCGCGGCCGCCGCGCACGGGCTGGCACCCGCACCGGCTCCCTGGCTCGTCGTCGACATCGGCGGCGGCTCCACCGAGTTCGTGCTCGGGGACGCCGACGGCGTGACCGCGGCCCGCTCGGTCGACATCGGCTGCGTGCGGCTGACCGAGCGGCACCTGCACGACGACCCGCCCACCCCGGAGCAGATCGAGCGGACCGAGCGCGACGTCCGCGCTGCGCTGGCCCAGGTCAGCGCCGAGGTGCCGGTCTCCCGCGCGGCGAGCCTGGTCGGGCTGGCCGGGTCGGTCACCACCGTGGCGGCCCTCGCACTGGGCCTGCCCACCTACGACTCCGCGGCGATCCACGGCTCGCGCATCCCGGTGGCCGACGTCCGCCGGGTCGCCGCCGACCTGCTGGGGGCCACTCGGGCGCGCCGCGCCGCCGAGCCGGTGATGCACCCGGGACGGGTCGACGTGATCGGCGCCGGCGCGCTCATCCTGCGGGTGCTCATGGAGGAGTTCGGCCTGGCCGAGGTGACCGTCAGCGAGCACGACATCCTCGACGGCATCGCCCTGCGCCTCGCCCGCGACCGGCCCCGTCCAGAGGCTCGCCGCGAGCGTGCGAGCGGGGAGTAGGACGGGGTCCTTCTCCTATGCCTGTAGACGCCGGCGGCTTCCCCGTCACCCGCACCCCCGCCGGGGTGGCGCGCAGTGCCCGTGGTGCGCGTGAGCTGCCGGTCCTCGACGCGCGCGTCTCCGGCTGCTACGCCTGCCCGCGGCTGGTGGCGTGGCGCGAGGAGGTCGCCCGGGTCAAGCGGGCGTCCTTCCGCGACCAGGACTACTGGGGCCGTCCGGTGCCGGGCCTGGGACCCGCCGATGCGCGGATCGCCGTCGTCGGCCTCGCGCCGGCCGCGCACGGCGGGAACCGCACCGGCCGGGTCTTCACCGGCGACCGCAGCGGTGACTGGATCTTCGCCGCGCTGTGGCGGGCCGGCCTGGCCAACCAGCCGACGTCGACGCACGCCGGCGACGGGCTGGAGCTCACCGACGTGCGGGTGGCCGCCGCGGTGCGCTGCGCCCCGCCGGCCAACGCGCCCACCCCTGAGGAGCGGGACACCTGCTCGCCGTGGCTGGCCCGCGAGCTGGAGCTGCTGCCCCGGCTGCGGGTGGTCGTCGTCCTCGGCGGCTTCGGCTGGACTGCGCTGTGGCCGGTGCTCGCCGCCGCCGGGTACGCGCTGCCACGCCCGCGGCCGGCGTTCGGGCACGGGGTCGAGGTGGAGCTGACCGGGCCGCGCGGCCCGCTGACCCTGCTGGGCAGCTACCACGTCAGCCAGCAGAACACCTTCACCGGCAGGCTCACCGAGCCGATGCTGGACGCTGTCCTCGCCCGGGCGACCGAGCTGGCCGCCGGCTGACCGGCGGCGGTCCCGCGCGGCCGGGCCCGGTCCGGCTAGCGTGCGCACCGCGCCCCCGTAGCCCAATCGGCAGAGGCAGGCCCCTTAAAAGGGTCCCAGTGTCGGTTCGAACCCGACCGGGGGCACGATCGGTGCGGGGGCCTACGAGGTCCGGGCCGCGATCGCCCGGCCCATGCGGGCCAGCGCCTCGCTCAGCACGGCGGGCGAGGTGGCGATGTTGATGCGCACGTGCCCGGCGCCCCCGGTGCCGAAGACGTGGCCGGAGCTCAGGGCCACCCGTGCGTGGTCCAGGAAGAACCGTGCCGGCCCGTCGAGGTCGCTCACCACGGCGCGGCCGCCGCTGGGGGCCTCGGGCGGGAGGTCCAGCGGACGGCAGTCCAGCCAGGCCAGGTAGGTGCCCTCCGGTGCGCGCAGCGTCGTCGTCGGCAGGTGCTCGGCCACCAGCTGCTGCAGCAGCCGCCGGTTCTCGTCGAGGGCGGCGAGCACCGCATCCAGCCAGCCGCCGGCCTCGCGGAAGGCCGCGGTGTGCGCGATGACGCCGAGGTGGCTGGCCCCGTGGCCGACCTCCTCGGGGAGGCGGGCCAGGTCCGCGGCCGCCTCCGGCCCGGCGACGACCACGGCCGCCTTGAGACCTGCCAGGTTCCACGCCTTCGACGCCGACATCAGCGCGAAGCCGTCGTCGACGACGCTGAGGTAGGGCACGAAGCGGGCACCGGGGAGGACGAGCGGCGCGTGGATCTCGTCGGAGACGACGCGCACGCCGTGCCGCCGGGCGAGTGCGGCGACGGA
Source organism: Blastococcus sp. SYSU DS0552 (assembly GCF_054050815.1). Taxonomy (NCBI): domain Bacteria; kingdom Bacillati; phylum Actinomycetota; class Actinomycetes; order Geodermatophilales; family Geodermatophilaceae; genus Blastococcus; species Blastococcus sp. SYSU DS0552. The sequence goes on along the minus strand of NZ_JBJHAB010000021.1, from coordinate 41,927 downwards.
CTCCAGCTCGGCGCGGGTGTGCACGGCACCGGTGGGGTTGTGCGGGTTGCACAGCAGGAACGCCGGGTGGGCGCTGCGGGCGCCGGCTGCGGCGAAGGCGGCGTCCAGCGTCTCCGGGTCCAGGCGGCCGCGCGCGTCCAGCGGCGCTTCCACGACGGAGCGCCCGGCGTGCTCGACGAACGCGTAGAAGGGCGCGTACACCGGCGGGGTCACCACCACGACGTCGCCGGGACCGGTGACGAGGCGGAGCACCTCCACGATGCCCGTCATCACGTCGGGCACGACAGCCGTGCGGCCCGGATCGATGCCGGTCCAGCCCCACCGGTCGGCCGCGAAGGCGGCCACCGCCTCCGGGTACTCGTGTCCCGCGGGGTAGCCGGTGTCGCCCGCGTCGACCGCGCGGTGCAGCGCCTCGCGGACGGGGGGTGCGAGGGCGACGTCCATCTCGGCGACCCACAGCGGCAGCACGTCCGCCGGGTGGGTGCGCCACTTGACGCTCGTCCGCCGGCGCAGGTCGTCCAGGGGAACCTGCAGGAACGGGTTGGCCGGCCGCGCCCCGGCCTCCGGGCCCGGGGCGGCCGGCGAAGGACCGGAAGGCAGGGCGGTCATGGATGTGCTCCGATCGGGTGCGGTCGCCAGGGCGGGTGGGTGGCGAGGACAGCATCGGGCACCCCGCGCCGAGCCCGCCCGGTGAGCGCCGCGCCGCTGGTGGGCGTGCCGGACGAGGCAGGGGCTGCGGCCGGTTTTCCGACCCGCACCCGCGAGGGTGATCCGGATCTGCGGCAGCTGTGGAACGCTGTGGGCGTGTCGGGCGTTGACCTGACCGAGTGGAGTGCGTGATCAGTCTCCACGACCGACGAGTCACCTCGAGGAGATGACGATGGCCAGTAGGAACCCGGCGTTCAGCCGTGGGTTCGGCAACGCGGGCCCCGGCCAGCAGTACGCCGGTTGGGGCAACCAGCCCCAGTACGGCGCCCCCCAGTACGGGGCCCCGCAGTACGGCGCCCCGGCGCCGCAGCAGGACCAGTACGCCGCGCCGTCCCCGTACGGGACGACCGAGGACACCCGCTACATGACGATGGACGACGTCGTCACCAAGACGGGTCTCTCGTTCCTGGTGACCGTCGCCGCCGCGGCGCTCACCTGGGCGATGCCCGGCACCGCCGCCATGGGGCTCGCCCTCCCGGCGGTGCTCGTCGCGCTGGTGCTCGGCCTGGTGATCGCCTTCAAGCAGATCGCCAGCCCGGTCGCGACGCTCTCCTACGGCGCGCTGTACGGCGTCGCGCTCGGCGCGATCAGCGAGGTGTTCAGCCTCCAGTTCGGCTCGGGCATCGTCATGCAGGCGCTGATCGGCACCTTCGGCGTCTTCGCCGGCATGCTGGTCATCTACAAGACCGGCGCCATCCGGGTCACCCCGAAGCTGACCCGCTGGATCGTCGGTGCGCTCATCGGCGTGCTGGTGCTCGTCGTGGTCAACCTGGTCGCCAGCTTCTTCGTCCCTGGTGGGCTGGGGCTGCGTGACGGCGGCCCCCTGGCCATCGTCTTCAGCCTCGTCGTGATCGGCGTCGCGGCGTTCACGCTGCTGCTCGACTTCGACATGGCCGACGAGGCGATCCGCCGCGGCGCCCCGGCCAAGTTCGCCTGGTACATCGCCTTCGGCCTGCTCGTCACGGTCATCTGGCTGTACCTGGAGATCCTGCGGCTGCTGTCCTACTTCCAGGACGAGTGAGCCCCCGCACCACATGACAGTGGCCCGGTCCCCGCGAGGGGGCCGGGCCACTGCCGTCTCCGGCGGCTCAGCCGACCGCGCGGAAGAAGGCGCGGACGTCGGACACGAACGCCTCCGGCTCCTCCATCGCGAGGAAGTGACCGCCGTGGTCCAGCTCGGTCCACCGGACCACGGCGTGGTCCCGTTCGGCGAAAGCCCGCACGGTGACGTCGTTCTTCGACAGGAGGAAGCCCGTCGGGGCCGAGCCGGGCTGCGCACCCCTCCCGCCGGCGTCCCAGCCCGCCCCGGCCTCCGGCTCCTGGCTCCACGCGACCGGGTTCATCGCCTCGAAGTACACCTGAGCGGAGGACCCCGCCGTCGCGGTGAACCAGTAGATGGAGACCCCCGTCAGGATGCGGTCCCGGTCGACAGCCTGCTCCGGTGGTCCGTCGGCGGGCAGGTCGGCGAGTCGCTGGAACAGCTCCACGATCCAGGCGAGCTGCCCGGCGGGTGAGTCGGTCAGCCCGTAGGCGAGCGTCTGCGGCGATGTCGCCTGGATCTGCAGGTAGCCGTCGTCGTACTCCTGCATCCGCTGCCACCGCCGGCGGTCGGCCTCGTCGAGCCCCTCGGTGTCGTCGTCGCCGAGCGGGAACGTGATCGCCGCGTTGAGGTGCACGCCAAAAACGTGCTCGCCGTCGTGCCGGCCGATCTCCGGGGCGACGAACGAGCCGGTGTCCCCGCCCTGCACGCCGTACCGGTCGTACCCGAGGCCGCCCATGAGCGTGGCGAGGATCCGGCCCGTCCGCGCGGGTCCATGCCCGGTCCGGCCAGCGGGGTCGAGAAGCCGAAGCCCGGCATCGACGGGACGACCAGGTGGAAGGCGTCCGCCGGGTCTCCGTCGTGTGCGCGCGGGTCGGTGAGCGGACCGATGACGTCGAGGAAGTCGGCGATCGTGCTGGGCCAGCCGTGCAGCAGGAGCAGCGGGGTCGCGTCCGCCTCCGGCGAGCGCACGTGCAGGAAGTGGATGCGCTGGCCGTCGATCTCCGTGACGAACTGTGGGAAAGCGTTGAGAGAAGTCTCGTGCGCCCGCCAGTCGTACCCGGTCCGCCAGTGCTCGGCGAGCCCCTGCAGGTAACCCTGCGGCACGCCTCGCGTCCACCCGACCCCCGGCAGGTCGCCGGGCCATCGGGTCCGCGCCAGGCGGGCCTGCAGGTCCTCGACGTCCTCCTGCGGCACGTCGATGCGGAAAGGCGGATGTCCGGTGTCGACGAACTCATGGCGGTCACGCTAGGAAGGTCCTAGGACTGCTCCGGTGGGTCAGTTTCGGCCGGTACTGGTACCTGGTCGCCTGGGATCTGGACCGGCGGGACTGGCGGAGCTTCCGGGTCGACCGGCTGGTCCCGCGGCCACCCGCGGGACCGCGGTTCCCGCCGCGCGAGGCGCCGGACGGGGACGTCGCGGCCTACCTGGCGCGGCAGCTCTCGGCGCGGGTCTGGCCGTACCGGGCGACGGTCCGGGTGCCCGAACCCGCCGACGCGGTCAGCGCACGCATCTGGCCGGGCATGGGTGTCGTGGCGCCGGTCGACGAGCGCAGCTGCACGGTGCACGTGGGCGCGGACACCGTGGCTGCGCTCGTCTGGATGATCACCTCGCTGGACGCCGACTTCCGCCTCGTCGAGGGGCCGCCGGAGCTCGCCGGAGCCTTCCGGGCGCAGGCTCGTCGCTGCCGGGAGGCCGTCGGCGGCTGAGGGTGGGCGCCCCCGCCCGCGTGCCCGCCCCGGCTCGGTGGCCGGGTGGGGCACGCGGGCGGCGACGGCGGTGTCAGGAGAGGCGCTCGAGCACCATGGCCATGCCCATGCCGCCGCCGACGCACATGGTCTCCAGGCCGAACGTCTTGTCCTTGGTCTGGAGGCCGTTGATCAGCGTGCCGGTGATGCGGGCGCCGGTGCTGCCGAAGGGGTGGCCGACGGCGATGGCGCCACCGTGCACGTTCAGCTTCTCGATCGGGATGTTCAGGTCGCGGTAGCTGGGGATGACCTGCGCGGCGAACGCCTCGTTGATCTCGACCAGGTCGATGTCGTCGATCGTCATGCCGGCCCGCTGGAGCGCGAGCTTCGACGCGTCGACCGGCCCGTAGCCCATGATCTCCGGCGAGAGCCCGGTGACCGCGGTGGAGACCACGCGGGCGAGCGGGGTCAGGCCGAGCTCACGGGCCTTGGTGTCGCTCATGACCACCACGGCCGACGCGCCGTCGTTGAGCGGGCAGGCGTTGCCGGCGGTCACCCGGCCGTCGGGGCGGAAGACCGGCTTGAGGCCGGAGATGCCCTCCAGGGTGGTGCCGGGGCGCGGGCCGTCGTCCTTCGAGACGACGGTGCCGTCGGGGAGGGTGATCGGGGTGATCTCCCGCTCCCAGAAGCCGTTGTTGATCGACTCCTCGGCGAGGTTCTGGCTGCGGACGGCGAACTCGTCCATCTCCTGGCGGGTGACGCCCTTGAGCAGCGCCAGGTTCTCCGCCGTCTGCCCCATGGCGATGTAGACGTCGGGGACGTCGCCGTTCTCCCGGGGGTCGGTCCAGGAGTCGGCGCCGCTCTCGGCGACCTTGGCCACCCGGGCCTGGGCGTCGGCGAACACCGGGTTCTGCGTGTCGGGCAGCGAGTCGCTGTTGCCCTTCACGAACCGCGAGACGGTCTCCACGCCGGCGGAGATGAAGACGTCGCCCTCACCGGCCTTGATGGCGTGCATGGCCATGCGGGTCGTCTGCAGGGACGACGAGCAGTAGCGGGTGATCGTCGTGCCGGGCAGGTGGTCCATGCCCAGCAGCACGCTGACGACGCGGCCCATGTTGTAGCCCTGCTCCCCACCGGGGAGGCCACAGCCCAGCATGAGGTCGTCGATGTCGTGCGGGTCGAGGGCGGGCACCTTGTCGAGCGCGGCCCGGATGACCGCGGCGGCGAGGTCGTCGGGCCGCATGTCCTTGAGCGACCCCTTGAACGCGCGGCCGATGGGGGAACGCGCGGTCGAGACGATGACTGCTTCGGGCATGGTTCCTCCACGATGAGGGGGTCCGGACGCGGCGCGCCGGACGTCGGTCACCTCGGAAACTACCCCGGCCCGGCCGCCTGGGGAGGGGCCCCAGGTCAGGAGGACGCCGGTGTGGCCGGGGTCACCTCGTCCGCCCGGCGAGCGGGTCGTTCTCGGCGTGCTCGGCCTGCTCCGGGGTCGGCACCCCCGTCGGCCGGCGGCGGCGCAGCAGCGCCCACGGGCCGCGGGGACCGGTCTCCGAGCCGGCCACCTCGGCGGCCTGGACCTCGGTCCCGGGACGGTTGACCGCCCGGGCCGCGGCGCGGGCGACCGGCTTGACCGTCTGGCGGCGCAGCGAGCGCAGGCCGCGGTCGGCGCGCGCCGGCCACACGCCGAGGGCGTCGGCGACCGAGGGCAGCAGCACCGCCGCCGCCGCCGCGTAGCCGGCCGCGCTCGGGTGGAACTCGTCGACGCTGAACATGCTGGAGTCGGAGGCGAAGGCCGGGCCCAGCAGCGAGCCGAGGGAGACGGTGCGGCCCCCGGCCTCGACGACGGCGATGGTCTGCGCCGCGGCCATCTGCCGGCTCCAGCGCCGGGCCAGCGTGCGCAGCGGCTGCGCGATCGGCCGGATGGTGCCCAGGTCGGGGCAGGTGCCGACGACGACCTCGCAGCCGGCCGCGGTCAGCCGGCGGACGGCGTCGGTGAGGTGGCTGACCGAGACCGACGTGGGGGTGCGGGCGGTGACGTCGTTGGCGCCGATCATGATGACCGCGACCTCGGGGCGCTCGGCCAGCGCGCGGTCGACCTGCACCTCGAGGTCGGCGGCGCGGGCACCGGACTTGGCCAGGCGCACCAGCCGCACGGGGCGCTCGGCGAGCTCGGCCAGCCCCGCGGCGACGAGCACGCCGGGGGTCTCGGCGGCGCAGTGCACGCCCAGCCCGACGGCGCTCGAGTCGCCCAGGACCGCGAGCACGATCGGCTCACCGCCACCCCGCCCGTAGACGCCGTCGCCCGACGGGGGGTCCTCCTTGTACGTGCGGGCCTCGACCCTGCGGCGGGCCACGCGCGCCTCCTCGCGGAGGAGAGCGACCAGGGCAGCTCCGGCCAGCCCGACCCCACCGCCGCCGTAGGCGGCACCGGTGGCCAGTCGTCGGGCCGTCGCGGTACGCGTCATGGTCCCTCCCTCCCTGGTCGGTGCCGACGTCATCGGGGCACCACCGACGTTATCGGCCCCCTACGGTGCAACCTGTGCCCCCATCCCTCCCTGGTATGAGCTCCTCCACCCCGACCGACGAGCGGACGCGGCAGATCGTTCGCGTCCTGGTCGAGGCGTTCGGTGACCTCATGGACGCCGATCCGGACGCCTTCCGCACCAAGTTCCGCAAGATGGCGGCCGATCCGTTCGCCTTCTACCGGGGCAGCGCCCCACTGTTCTACGCGGACATGGCGACGTCCGAGGATCGCTGGTGCGACGAGCGGACGTCCCGGGTGTGGATCCACGGTGACCTGCACGCGGAGAACTTCGGCACGTACATGGACGCCAACGGCCGGATCGTCTTCGACGTCAACGACTTCGACGAGGCGTACGTCGGGCACGTCAGCTGGGACCTGCGCCGCTTCGCCGCCAGCTTCGCGCTCATGGCCTGGCGCAAGGCGTTCTCCGACGAGGTGATCAGCGAGCTGCTCGCCGTCTACCTGCACGCGTGGCTCGACCAGGTGGCCGCTTTCACCCGGTCGGACGCCGACCGCGAGTTCGCCCTGGTGGCCGGCAACACCCACGGCGCCGTGCACGAGCTGATCCGCCGCACGGCCACCCGCACCCGGCTGGGCCTGCTGCAGCGGATGACCGTGGTCGAGGGCGACGAGCGCCGCTTCGCGGACTCGCCGCGCAACCGCCGGCTGGACGACGCCGAGTACCAGGAGGTGCTCGCGGCGCTGGAGCGGTACAAGGCGACGCTGCCGCCCCGGCCCTGGCGGCGCGAGGTCGCCTACGACGTCAAGGACCTCATCGGCACCGGTGGCTTCGGCATCGGCAGCGCGGGGCTGCCGGCCTACAACGTGCTGCTGGAGGGCTACGACCAGGCGCTGGAGAACGACGTCGTGCTCTCGGTCAAGCAGGGCAACGTGCCCGCCCCCGGGCGGGTCGTCGACGACCCGCGCATCCGCGGGTACTTCGAGCACGAGGGCCACCGGACGGCGCTGAGCCGGCGCGCGCTGCAGTCGCACGCCTCCCAGTTCCTGGGCTACACCGACATCCGCGGCACGGGCTTCGTCGTCGCGGAGCTGTCGCCCTACGAGCTCGACCTCGAGTGGGAGGACCTCACCGAGCCCGCCGACATCCGCCCGGTCCTGGAGCAGCTCGGGCGGGCGACGGCGAAGCTGCACTGCGTGGGCGACGCCGACAGCGACCACACCCTCGTGCCGTTCCAGACCGAGGAGGCGATCACCGCGATGCTCGGCGACCGGCGGGAGGAGTTCGTCGCCGACCTGGTCGCCTTCGCGCACGACTACGCGCACCGCACGCAGGAGGACCACCGGCTCTTCGTCAACGCCTTCCGGGCGGGGCGGATCCCGGGGATCAGCTCCAGCAGCTGACGCGCCTGGCCCGCCGGTGCCGAGATCACGGGATCTCGGCACATCAGGCTGCCTGGCGTGCCGAGATCCCGTGATCTCGACGGGGAGGTCGGGCGTCAGCGGGGGCGGCGGCCGCGGCGGGTGCGCAGGTAGTCGGCGACGACGTACTCGCCGAGCCGCTCGCTGTCGGGGGTGAACACCCGCCCGCCGGCCCGCTGGGTGAGGTCGTGCACGAAGTGGACCAGCCCGGGATCGGGGTCGAGGGCGAAGACGTTCACCGTGGCGCCGGAGCGGGCGACCCGCTCCACCTCGGCCACCGTGCGGGCGATCGTCTCGGGCATCGGCGGCCAGCAGAAGTACGGGGTCCCGTCGTCCTCCAGGTGGGCGGTCGGCTCCCCGTCGGTGACCACCAGCACCACCGGCTCGGCGTCGCGGTGCCGGGCGAGGAACCGGCGGGCCAGCATCAGGCCGTGCTGCAGGTTGGTGCCCTGCAGGGTGTCCACGCTCAGCTCGGCGAGCGTCTCCGGGCGCAGCACCTGGGCCGTGGAGGAGAAGCCGATGATCTCGATGGCGTCCTGCGGGAACCGCGTCGTCACCAGCGAGTGCAGCGCCATCGCCGTCGACTTCGCCGCGCCCCACGTGCCGCGCAGCGCCATCGAGTAGGAGAGGTCGACCAGCAGGGCGACGGCGGCGCCGGTGCGCCGCTCGGTCTCCACCACCTCGAAGTCCTCGACGGCGATGCGGACCCGCCGCTGCCCCTCCCGGCGCGGCTCGCCCGCCGTCCGCAGCACCGCGTTGCGGACGGTGCGGACGACGTCCAGCGGCTGCTCGTCGCCGAACCGCCACTCCCGTGAGCCACCGGTCAGCTCCCCGGCCGCGCCGGCGTCGGCGACGTCGTGCTCGCCGCGACCGGTGGCGTCCAGCTGCGCGAACACCCGGCGCAGCGCGGTGGCTCCGAGTCGGCGGACCGCCTTGGGCGAGAGCTCCAGCCGCCCCTCGCTGCGGTTGAGGTAGCCCTGCCGCTCGAGCTCGCGTTCCAGCTGCCGGAGCGTGGCGAGGTCGTCGGCGGCCGAGCGGCCCAGCGCGCGCTCGAGCAGCTCCTCGTCGACGTCGGCGAGGGACGCCCCGGCGTAGCCCTGCGACAGCTGGTTGGACAGCGCCTCCAGGTCGGCGAGCTCGGCGACGGCGGTGGTGGCGTCGCCCATGCCCAGCGCCTGCTCGCCGTCGGGCACCTGGCCGCGCTGCCCCCAGGGCAGGTCGGGGCGGGCCTGGCGGAGCGCGTCGGAGAGGTGGGCCATCTCGCTGGCCAGCCCCATGTCCTCCATCGTCTGGGCCATCAGCTCGGCCAGCTCGGCCCGCTGCTCGGGGGAGAGGCCGGCCATCATCCGCTGCTGCGCCGCCGCCCGGCGGGCCAGCGAGTCGATCAGCTCCTCGACGGATTCCGGGTCGTCCGGGAAGAACTGGCCGTGCCGGTCCATGAAGTCGGCGAACTGCTGGTCGGTGTCCTCGCCGCGGTTGTGCGCGTCGACCAGCCGGGAGAGATCGGCGACCATGTCCTTGACCGCCTGCATGTCGCCCTCGGAGGCGTTCTCCAGCGCCTGCTTCATCGACGCGAAGGAGCTGTCGAGCACCTCCCGGCGCAGCAGGTCCTGGATCTGCTCGTAGGCCTCCCGGCCCTCCGCCGAGCGCCACGACCAGTCCTTGAGCGCGCGGACGGCGCCCGCGGTGTCCTCGGGCAGCGCGTCCAGCTCGGCCTCGGCGAGCCGTGCGGCGTCGTCCGGATCGGGGAACAGCTCCCGACGCTCGGCCTGCACGGCGCGGTCGAGCAGCTCGCGCACCTCCTGCAGGGTGCCGTCCATCCGCCCGGCGGTGCGTGCCGAGCGCAGTCGGTCGCGCACCTGCCGGCGCAGTTCGTCCAGGCCGCGCCGGCCCTGCGTGCCGCGGCGCAGCAGCTCGCGCAACGCCTCCCGGACGCCGCTGCCGTCGAGCACCGAGTCGCCGATCTCGTCCACGGCGTCGCCGAGGTCGTACGGCGGGGCCAGCGGGTCGGGACCGCCCCGCCAGGCGCCGTACCGGTAGCCGCGCGGGCGGCGCGTGGTCACCTCAGGCTCCGTAGACCGTGCGGCCGCCGTCGGTGTCCTTCGCCAGCCGCCGGGTGAGGTGCAGGCCCTCCAGGGCGAACTCCACGGCGGCCGCGGCCTGCTCGGCGGACTGGTCGCCCTCGGGCACGCCGAGCCGGCCGAGCAGCTCGGCGAGCTTCGGGACGGTGCCCAGCTGGCCCAGCAGGGCCGGGGCCGGGACGAGGTCGCCGGACTCGACGGTCTCCCCGCCGGTGAAGTGCTCCTGCAGGCCGGTGAGGTCCAGGCCCGCGCACCGCGCGCGGAACGTCTGCGCCGTGGCCTGGCGCAGCAGGTGCTCCAGGATCTCCAGCTCGCGATCGTCGTCGGGGTCGGCACCGGCGTCGGCGAACTCGACCTTGCCGCGGCTGGCCGGGACGATGCTGGGCAGGTCGACCACCCGCGCGACCGGCCGGGTCTCGCCGGCGACCGCGGCCCGGCGGACGGCGGAGGCGGCGACGGTCTCCAGCCCGGCGATGGCGAACCGGGCGCTGACCCCGGAGCGCTGGTCGACGTGGCTGGACTCGCGGACGAGCCGGGTGAACCGGGCGACGATCTCGACCAGGTGCGCCGGCACGACGGGCGCGTCGAGGGTGTCCTGCCCGCTCGGTTCCCCGAGCCCGCCGGTCTGCGCCTCCTGCTCCAGCAGGCGGATCTCGTCGGCGAGCTCGATGGGGTAGTGGGTGCGCACCTCGGCGCCGAACCGGTCCTTGAGCGGGGTGATGATCCGCCCGCGGTTCGTGTAGTCCTCCGGGTTCGCGCTCGCGACCAGCAGCAGGTCCAGCGGCAGCCGCACCCGGTAGCCGCGGATCTGGATGTCGCGCTCCTCCAGCACGTTGAGCAGCGCGACCTGGATGCGCTCGGCCAGGTCGGGCAGCTCGTTGACGCTGAAGATGCCGCGGTTGGTGCGCGGGACGAGGCCGTAGTGGACCGTCTCGGGGTCGCCCAGGGTGCGGCCCTCGGCGACCTTGATCGGGTCGACGTCGCCGATCAGGTCGCCGACGCTGGTGTCCGGCGTGGCCAGCTTCTCGCCGAAGCGCTCGCTGCGGTGCAGCCAGCCGACGGGGGTGGCGTCACCGTGCTCGGCGATCTGCCGGTGCGCCCAGACGCTGATGGGGCGCAGCGGGTGCTCGTTCAGCTCGCTGCCGACCAGCACCGGGGTCCACTCGTCGAGCAGGCCGACGAGCGTGCGGATCAGGCGGGTCTTGCCCTGGCCGCGCTCGCCGAGCAGGACCAGGTCGTGTCCGGCGATCAGGGCCCGCTCGACCTCGGGCAGGACGGTCTCCTCGAAACCGACCATGCCGGGCAGGGTGGGCTCGCCGGCGGCCAGGCGGGCGAGCAGGTTGGCGCGGATCTCGGCCTTGACCGGGCGGGAGGTGGCGCCGGTCGCGCGGAGTTCGCCGAGCGTCGTGGGTGCGGGGGAGGGGGTGGCCGGTGCGGTGGTGGCACCCGGGGTGTCCGTCACCCCCGCCACGGTACGACGGCCGCGCGCGTCCTGGTCGGTCGCGGACGACGGCCCCTGCCAGGATCGACGCATGGCAGGTTCCGGCGGTCCTCCCCTGGTCAGCGGTGCCGACGTCGCGGCGGCGGCGGAGCTCCTCGCCGGCGTCGTCCGCCGCACCCCGCTGGAGCACTCCCGGGGGCTGGCCGACCGCGTCGGGGGCCCGGTCTGGCTCAAGTGCGAGAACCTCCAGCGCACCGGCTCGTTCAAGCTCCGCGGCGCCTACACCCGGATCGCGCGGCTGACCGACGAGGAGCGGGCCCGCGGCGTGGTCGCCGCCAGCGCCGGCAACCACGCCCAGGGGGTTGCCCTCGCCGCCCGGCTGCTCGGCGCCGAGGCGACGGTCTACATGCCCGGGAGCGCACCGCTGCCCAAGGTGGCGGCCACCGAGGCGTACGGCGCGCGCGTCGAGATGTTCGGCCAGTCGCTGGCCGAGCCGCTGCTGGCCGCGGCGGAGCACGCCGAGCGCACCGGCGCGGTGTTCATCCACCCCTTCGACCACCCGGACGTGATCGCGGGCCAGGGCACCGTCGGGCTGGAGGTGCTCGAGCAGTGCCCGGAGCTGGCGACGGTGCTGGTCTGCGCCGGTGGCGGCGGGCTGGTCTCTGGCATCGCGGCTGCGGTGAAGGAACGCCGTCCCGACGTCCGGGTGGTGGCCGTGCAGGCCGAGGAGGCCGCCGCCTTCCCGGGCTCCCTGGCCGTCGGGCGGCCGGTCGCGCTGGAGTCGATGTCGACGATGGCCGACGGGATCGCGGTCCCGTGTCCCACCGACCTGACCTTCGCCCACGTGCGGGGGCTGGTCGACGAGGTGCGCACGGTCAGCGAGGAGGACCTCTCGCGGGCGCTGCTGTTCTGCCTGGAGCGGGCGAAGCTGGTCGTCGAGCCCGCGGGCGTGGCCGCGGTCGCCGCCGTCCTCGCCGATCCGCGGGCGTTCGAGCCCCCGCTGGTCGCCGTCGTCTCCGGCGGCAACATCGACCCCGTGCTGCTGCTGAAGGTCGTGCAGCACGGCATGGCCGCGGCCGGACGCTACCTCTCCCTGCGGCTGCGCGTCCCCGACCGGCCGGGGTCGCTGGCCGCCGTCCTCGCCGAGCTCGCCGCGGTGGGCGCCAACGTGCTGGAGGTCGAGCACGAGCGGACCTCGACGCGCCTGGGCATCGGCGAGGTGGAGGTCTTCGTCGTCGTCGAGACCCGCGGGCCCGCGCACGCCGGGGAGGTCATCGGGGCGCTGCGCGCGGCCGGGTACGCCGTCACGCCGGAATAGCCGCGGCCGGACCGATGAGTTCCCCGGTCCCCGGCGGTCCTGGTTGCCGTCCCGCACCTGCGGGGCGGGACGGAGGAGCCGGCGGATGTACGCGACGGAGAAAAGCGGTGGGGAACTGTCGGTGGGCGGGCCTAGCGTCCGCGCCATGACCGACGCGATCGTCGTCGAGGGGTTGGTCAAGCGCTTCGGTGCGACCACCGCGCTCGACGGAGTGGACCTGACCGTGGCCGAGGGCTCGGTGCTCGGGCTGCTCGGCCCGAACGGTGCGGGCAAGACGACGGTGGTGCGCATCCTCACCACGCTGCTGACCGCGGACGAGGGCCGGGCGGAGGTGGTCGGGCTCGACGTGGCCCGGGACGCCGACCGGGTGCGCGCGGCGATCGGGCTCACCGGCCAGTACGCCGCCGTCGACGAGTACCTCACCGGGTTCGAGAACCTGGAGATGGTGGGGCGGCTGTACCGGCTCGGCAAGGCCGAGTCGCGGAAGCGGGCCGGTGAGCTCCTGGAGCGCTTCGACCTGTCCGCCGCGGCCGGTCGGCCGGCGAAGACCTACTCGGGTGGCATGCGCCGGCGGCTGGACATCGCGGCCTCGTTGATCGCCCGCCCGCGCGTGCTCTTCCTCGACGAGCCGACGACGGGGCTGGACCCGCGCAGCCGGCTGGCCATGTGGGAGTTCATCGCCGACCTCGCCGGCGGTGGGACCACGATCCTGCTCACCACCCAGTACCTGGAGGAGGCCGACCGGCTGGCCGACCGGATGGTCGTCATCGACCGCGGCCGGGTGATCGCCCGCGGGACCGCCGACGAGCTCAAGGCCCAGGTGGGCGGGCAGCGGCTGGAGCTGACGGTCACCGACGCCGCCGTGCTGCCCGACGTCGTGGCGCGGCTGCGCCCGCTCGCCGTGGAGGACCCGGTGGTCGACGTGCCGGCCCGTCGGCTGTCGCTGCCGGTGAGCGGCGGCGCGGAGGTGCTCGCCGAGGCGCTGCGCCGGCTCGACGGCCGGATCCCGGAGATCTTCGACGTGGGGCTGCGCCGGCCCGACCTGGACGACGTCTTCCTGGCGCTGACCGGCCGCGCGGCCGAGGAGGTCGCCACCGACGACGGGACGACGGCCGAGCCGGTCGTCACCGGAGGTGCCCGATGAGCAGCATGGCCGCGACGCTGTCCGACAGCGTCGTCATCACCAAGCGGAACCTGATCAAGGTCAAGCGCGTGCCCGACCTGATCGTCTTCGCGACGTTGTCGCCGATCATGTTCGTGCTGCTGTTCCGGTACGTGTTCGGCGGAGCCATCCAGCTGCCCCCGGGGACCAGCTACGGCGAGTTCCTGCTGCCCGGCATCTTCGCCCAGACCATCGTGCTCGGGAGCACCACCACCGGAGCCAGCCTGGCCGAGGACCTGCAGAAGGGCCTCATCGACCGGTTCCGCTCGCTGCCGATGTCCCGCTCGGCGGTCCTGATCGGCCGCACTGTCGCCGACGCCGGGCTGAACGTCATCTCGATCACGGTGATGGCGCTGACCGGCCTGGTGGTCGGCTGGCGGATCCACTCCTCGGTCGGGGAGGCGATCGCGGGGTTCCTGGTCCTGCTGCTGTTCGCCTACGCCGTCTCCTGGCTCATGGCGATGGTCGGGTTGCTCGTGCGGACCCCGGAGGTGGTCAACAACGCCAGCTTCATCGTCATCTTCCCGCTGACGTTCGTGGCCAACACGTTCGTCCCGCTGGAGTCCTTCCCGTCGGTGCTGCGCACCTTCGCCGAGTGGAACCCGGTGTCGGCGGTGGTCCAGTCCGCCCGGAACCTCTTCGGCAACACCTCGCCGCTCGCGCCGACGCCGGACGCCTGGTCGCTGCAGAACCCGGTGCTCTACACGCTGATCTGGGTGGTGCTCATCCTGGCGATCTTCGTGCCGCTGTCGGTGCGCACCTACCGGCACGCCGCCGGCCGCTGAGGAGCGCCACCCGGGTACCCACTCCGCTGCGGCCGCGGGTCGGCGCGGAGTGGGGCCCGAAGGGTCCCCGACGTGTCGACGGATCGGCTCAGCGCAGGTCGGGGACGGCAGGTGGCCGCGGTGCGATCCGGAGGATCGCAATGTGCTGGCGGTGCGATCCGGAGGATCGCAATGTGCTGGCGGTGCGATCCGGAGGATCGCAATGTGCTGGCGGTGCGATCCGGAGGATCGCAATGTGCTGGCGGTGCGATCCGGAGGATCGCGAAGTGCTGGCGGTGCGATCCGGAGGATCGCGATGTAATGGCGGTGATGAGCACTCCCGAGGCACTCGCCGCCGACAACCCCCTCGCCGCGCCGTCCGAGCTGCCGTTCCGGCTGCCACCGTTCGCCGACATCACCCTCGAGCACTGCCGGGAGGCGCTGCTCGCCGGGATGGTCGAGCAGCGCCGGGAGGTGGCGGCCATCGTCGGGTCGGACGAGCAGCCGACGTTCGAGAACACGGTCGTGGCGCTGGAGCGGTCCGGCGCGCTGCTCGACCGGGCCTGGTCGGTGTTCGGCAACCTCTCATCCTCGGTGGCGACGCCGCGGCTGCGGGAGATCGAGCGCGAGATCGCCCCGCTCGCCGCGGCCCACGACGACGCCCTGCGGCTGGACCCGGCGCTGTTCGCCCGCATCGACGCCGTGCACGCCGCCCGGGACACCGCCGGCCTGGACGCCGAGTCGGTGCGGCTGGTGGAGCGGTACCACCTCGACTTCGTGCTCGCCGGCGCCCGGCTCGACGACGGCGGCCGGGCGCGGCTCGGCGAGCTGAACCAGGAGCTCTCAGAGCTCTCGACGACGTTCGGGCAGAACCTGCAGCTGGCCACGGAGGCAGCGGCGGTGCGGGTCGAGGATGCCCGGGAGCTCGACGGGCTGAGCGAGGAGGAGGTGGCGGCCGCGGCGCGCGCGGCCACCGACCGCGGGCTCGACGGCTACCTGCTCACCCTGGTGCTGCCCACCGGTCAGCCGGTGCTGGCCAAGCTCCGCGACCGAGGGCTGCGACGCCGGGTGTTCGAGGCGTCGGTGAGCCGGGCGTCGGCGGGGGAGCACGACAACCGACCGGTCGCCGAGCGCATCGCCCGGCTGCGGGCCGAGCGGGCGCGGCTGCTGGGCTTCGAGACCCACGCCGACCTGGTGCTCGCCGACTCGACCGCGCGGACCACCGCCGCGGTCGACGCGATGCTGCGCTCGATGGTGCCGGCGTCGGTGGCGAACGCCGAGGCCGAGGCCGAGGTGCTGCGCGAGCTCGCCACCCGCGACGGTGTCGAGCTCGCGGCCTGGGACTGGGCGTACTACAGCGAGCGGGTGCGGGCCGAGCGCTACGCGGTCGACACCACGGCGTTGCGGCCGTGGTTCGAGCTCGACCGGGTGCTGGTCGACGGCGTCTTCCGGGCCGCCGAGCTGCTCTACGGCTTCCGGTTCACCTCCCGGCCCGACCTCGTCGGCTACCACCCCGACGTCCGGGTCTGGGAGGTCACCGACGCCGACGGGACGGAGGTCGGGCTGTACCTGGGCGACTTCTTCGCCCGGGACGGCAAGCGCGGCGGGGCGTGGATGAGCTCGTTCGTCCGTCAGTCCGGGCTGCTGGGGACCCACCCGGTCGTCGTCAACAACCTCAACGTCACCCGCGCCCCGGACGGCCGGCCGACGCTGCTGACCCTGGACGAGGTGAACACGCTCTTCCACGAGTTCGGCCACGCGCTGCACGGGCTGAGCTCTTCGGTGACCTACCCGCGGTTCGCGGGCACCGCCGTGCCGCGGGACTTCGTGGAGTTCCCCAGCCAGGTCAACGAGATGTGGGCGCTCTGGCCCGAGGTCCTGGCGCACTACGCCCGGCACGTGGAGACCGACGAGCCGCTGCCGGCATCGGTGGTGGAGGCGATCGACGCCGCGCAGCTGTGGGGTGAGGGCTTCGGCACGCTGGAGTACCTGGCCGCCACCCTGCTGGACCAGGCCTGGCACCGCCTCACGCCCGACAGCGAGATCGGGGACCCGGTGGAGTTCGAGCGGGCGGCCCTCGCGGCTGCGGGCGTGGCCTCGGAGCTGGTGCCGCCGCGCTACCGGACGACGTACTTCCAGCACGTCTTCGCCGGCGGCTACTCGGCCGGCTACTACTCCTACATCTGGTCGGAGGTGCTCGACGCCGACACCGTGGAGTGGTTCAAGGAGAACGGCGGCCTGCGCCGGGAGAACGGGGACCTCTTCCGGGAACGGCTGCTCGCGGTGGGCGGTTCGGTGGACCCGCTGGCTGCCTTCCGCGCGGTCCGCGGCCGGGAGGCCGACCCCGCACCGCTGCTGCGCAGGCGCGGGCTGGCCCCGGTCGCCTGAGCGCACTGTGGGGGTGTTCCGTCCGCCCCGGGGGTCGTGCAGGACCCCCGGGGCGTGGGTTCGACTCCGACAGCGGCGCACGGGCGGGGGGCGTCCCGCGGGTGGCGCAGGGCCCGGGGCGCCGGCGCGGTGGGCGCCGTCGCTCAGAGCCAGGGCAGCGAGAGGACCAGGTCCAGGTCGTCCGGGGCGTCCCCGTCGCGTACCAGCCGGTTGGGCTGGCGGTGGCCGCACGCCGTGCAGCGGTGGACCACCTGCCAGCCCTTGCCCGACTTCTCCACCAGCCCGATCGGCTCCATCGGCTGCCGGCACTCGCTCGCCCGGTCACCCGGCAGGTCGTCGACGTGCAGCGACCACAGGCAGTACGGGCAGTGGTTGCGGTAGTGCCCGTCGGTGTTGGCCGGCACCGGCGTCGTGCAGTGCACGCACGGGAAACCGGTGTTCTCCGCCCGCCGGGAGCGGGCGCGAGGCGCTACCACGTCTTCCTCGCCCACCCCGTCAGGGGACGAACGGCTCGACCGCGACGACCTCGACGGTGATGTCCTTGCCGTTCGGCGTCTGGTAGGTCACCGAGGTGCCGGGCTCCGCGCCCATGATCGCCGAGCCGAGCGCCGACTCCGGGGAGTAGACGGTGAGGTCGGTGGTGCCGGCGATCTCGCGCGAGCCGAGCAGGAACTTCTCGGTCTCGTCGTCCCCGGCGAACTTGATCGTGATCACCGTGCCGAGGGCGGCGTTCGTGGCGGTCTTCGGGGCGTCACCGACCCGCGCCTTGCGGAGCAGGTCGGTGAGCTGGCGGATCCGGCCCTCCTGCTTGCCCTGCTCCTCCTTGGCAGCGTGGTAGCCGCCGTTCTCCTTGAGGTCGCCCTCCTCGCGGCGGGCGTTGATCTCGGCGGCCATGGCCGGGCGGTTCGCCACCAGCTGGTCGAGCTCGGCCTTCAGCCGGTCGTGGGCCTCCTGGGTGAGCCAGATGCCCTGGTCCTGCTCGTCAGTGGGGGTGGACACGGGGGAGAACTCCTGGGATATCGGGTGCGTCGTCCTGGTGTGGGACGACCGTGGTCGATCCGGCCAAGCTAACACCGCGGCGCGGGCAGATGCACCGCTGCGCCGGGTCCCGGACGGATGCGGAACCGTAGCGCGTCGTTGCGTGACCGACGACACGTTCCGCCCGGACGGGTGGCTGACCTGCGAGTCGTCGGCCACACCCGGGTGAGTGTCCGCCACTCCCGTCGCCCGGCGAGGGACACTGTGCCCGTGACCCAACCCGACCAGTTGCGCCTGCTCGCGGTGCACGCCCATCCGGACGACGAGTCGAGCAAGGGCGCCGCCACGATGGCGAAGTACGTCGCCGAGGGCGTTCGCGTGATGGTGGCCACCGCCACCGGCGGTGAACGCGGCTCGGTGCTCAACCCGGCGATGGACCGTCCCGAGGTGTGGGAGCGGCTCCCGCAGATCCGGGTGGAGGAGATGGCGCGGGCGCGCGAGATCCTCGGGATCGAGCAGGAGTTCCTCGGTTTCGTCGACTCGGGGCTGCCCGAGGGCGACCCGCTGCCGCCGTTGCCCGAGGGGTGCTTCGCGCTGGTGCCGGTGGAAGAGGCCGCGGCGCCCCTCGTCGAGCTCATCAGGCGGTTCAAGCCGCAGGTGATGACGACCTACGACGAGCGTGGCGGCTACCCGCACCCCGATCACATCAAGACGCACGAGATCTCGGTGCACGCCTTCGAGGCGGCCGGCGACCCCGACCGGTACCCCGACCTGGGTGAGCCGTGGCAGGTGAGCAAGCTCTACTACCACATGAGCTTCACGCTGCCGCGCACGAAGGCGCTGCACGAGGCGATCCTCGCGACCGGTGCGGAGTCGCCCTACGCCGAGTGGCTGGAGAAGTGGGATCCGGCGCACGACATCTCCCACCGCGTCACCACCCGGGTGCCGTGCGCCGAGTACTTCCCGGTGCGCGACGCCGCGCTGATCGCGCATGCCACCCAGATCGACCCGCTGGGCCGCTGGTTCGCGTGCCCGGTGGAGACCCAGCAGCAGGTCTGGCCCACCGAGGACTACGAGCTGGCCCGCTCGCTGGTCGACACCCCCACGCCGGAGGACGACCTGTTCGCCGGCATCCGCAGCGAGGTGACCGCCCGATGACCGGAACCACGACCCTGAGCCTGCTCGCCGCCGCCCAGCAGCAGGCCCCCGAGGACGTCGGCAAGGCCGGCCCGCTCGGCCTGTTCCTGATCGTGGTGCTCCTGATCGCCGCGGCCCTGCTGGTCAAGTCGATGAGCGGCCACCTCAACCGGCTGCCGCGCAGCTTCGACCCGGCCGACCGCGAGCCGCCGGTCGTCGTCCCCGACTCCCCGGCCGGGCTGGTCGAGGAGCGCGAGCCCGGCCAGGAACTGCTCGACACGCTGCGGCGCGCGCCGCTGGCCATCGAGGCCCCCCGGCGCGAGGGCGACGACCGGCGTTGACCCCGCCGGCGGGGTCGCCTCCGGCGCAGACCGCTCTTCCTGCCACGCGTCGCTCGTTCGGCGCGGGCTCCTGGAGGGCGGCCGCTCCGGCAGCTCACCTGCTCGGGGACACTGGGCGGCGTGCCAGCCAGTGCCGCCGCTCCCGCCGCCACCGACGTCCTCGTGGTGGGCGCCGGCCCGGCGGGCTCCGCTGCCGCTGCGTGGGCGGCCCGTGCCGGCCACGAGGTGGTGCTGGCCGACGCCGCGGTGTTTCCCCGGGACAAGACCTGCGGCGACGGCCTGACCCCGCGCGCGGTCGCCGAGCTGGACCACCTGGGGCTGGGGGACTGGGCGCGGTCGAAGGCCCGCAACCGCGGTCTGCGCGCCGCCGGGTTCGGCCGCGAGTGGCAGCTGCCCTGGCCGGGCGGTGCGCTCCCGGACCACGGCAGCGCCGTGCCCCGGACCGAACTGGACGCGCGCATCCGGCAGGTCGCGCTCGACGCCGGTGCGATGCCGGTCGACGGAGCCCGGGCCGTCGACGTCGAGCGCGACGGGGACCGGGTGCGCGCGGTCGTCTTCGAGGACGCCGACGGCGGGACGACGACGATCGCCTGCCGGCGGCTGGTCGTCGCCGACGGCGTCCGCTCACCCCTGGGCCGGGTGCTGGGCCGGGAGTGGCACCGCGACACCGCGTACGGGGTGGCCGCACGCAGCTACGTGCGCTCCGGTCGCAGCGACGACGAGTGGATCAGCTCGCACCTGGAGCTGCGCGGTACCGAGGGGGAGCTGCTCTCGGGCTACGGCTGGGTGTTCCCGCTGGGCCGGGAGGCCGGCGAGGTCAACCTGGGGGTGGGCACGCTGGCGACCGCGCGCCGGCCGGCCGGGGTGCAGCTGAAGTCCCTGCTGGAGTTCTACGCAGAGACCCGGCGCGGGGAGTGGCAGCTGGACGGGAAGGTCCGGGACGTGACCTCCGCGCTGCTGCCCATGGGGGGTGCGGTGTCCGGGGTGGCGGGCCGCAACTGGGCGCTCGTGGGCGACGCGGCCGGCTGCGTGAACCCGCTCAACGGGGAGGGCATCGACTACGGCCTGGAGACCGGCCGGACCCTGGCCGGGCTGCTCGGCGAGGACGACTGGACGGCGGCGTGGCCGGCGACCCTGCGGCGGCACTACGGCGAGGCCTTCTCCATCGCCCGGCGGCTGGCCGGGCTGCTCACCGTCCCCCGGTTCCTGCCCCTGGCCGGCCCGGTCGGCATGCGCTCACGGCCGCTGATGACGGTGGCGCTGCGCGTCATGGGCAACCTGGTCACCGACGAGGACCGCGACGCGGTCGCCCGCGCCTGGCGCACGGCCGGGAAGCTCTCGGTCCGGTTCGACGAGCGCGCCCCGTTCTCCTGACCGCGGGCGGCGTCAGTCGGTCCGGGGGAGCAGGGGCCCGCAGGGTCCCCCGAGCCCGGACGTGACGTGGGCCGAGGCGGAAACGCGGCAACGCCGCGTCGTGCCGAGAGGGGCCCGGAGGGTCCCCGAGAAGCGACGGGCCGGGCTCAGCGCAAGCCGGGACTGCACCTGGCCGCGGTGGCGTCCGGAGGACGACAGATCACTCAGACGAAAGGGGAATTGAACACCGCGAAGTAGACGGCGATGTAGTGGCAGAGCGCCGCGACGACCGTCATCGCGTGGAAGACCTCGTGGTAGCCGAACGTCCCCGGCCACGGGTTGGGGCGTTTCACGGCGTAGGCGACGCCGCCCACGGTGTAGAGCACCCCGCCGACGGCGAGCAGGACCATCGAGGCGACCCCGGCGATGTGCAGGATGTCGGTGAGGACGAAGATCGCAACCCAGCCCAGGCCGATGTAGAGCGGTACGCCCACCCAGCGCGGCGCCGTCGGCCAGCTCATCTTGAGCGTGACGCCGGCCAGCGCGCCGGCCCACACCCCGCCGAGCACCCAGAAGCCGGTGGGCTGGTCGACGGCGAGCAGCGCGAACGGCGTGTAGGTGCCGGCGATGAACAGGAAGATCATGGAGTGGTCGAGCCGCTTCATGATCTTCCAGCCGCGCGGTGACCAGCGACGGCGGTGGTAGAGCGCGCTGATACCGAACAGCCCGCAGATGGTGAGGCAGTAGACCGCCACCGACCACCCGGCGCGGGCGCCCTGGACCGAGGCCAGCGGGATGAGCACCGCACCGGCGACGATCGCGCCGAAGAACGAGAAGAGGTGGATCCAGCCGCGGGCGCGCGGCCGGGTGTCGGGGTGCTCCCAGTCGTCGTCGGCGAAGTCCTCGGCGGTCCACGCCTGCTCGACCTGCTGGCCCTCCGAGGCGACGGCGGCGACCGCCTGCTCGGCCGGGGCCTCCAGCTCCGCCCCGTCGGCCTCCACCCGTACGGACGTGCGATCGCTGGGGGGGACGCTCATGCTCTGAGGTTACGGAGGGGCCGGTCCGGCGTCATCCGGGGCGGCTGTGACGTGCGCGGCCGCGACCCGTGGCTCGCCGCGCGCCTGCGAGTGGCGAGTAGGGCGGGGTCCTTGTCACTAGGGTGACCGTCGTGGGGGTGCGCCGGCGGGTCCGTGACGCACTCATCCAGGTCTACGAGCGGCGCCTGGCGCGGGCGCTGGAAGGCGCGGACGTGCCGAGGCACGTGGGCGTGATCATGGACGGCAACCGGCGGTGGGCGCGCGCCATCGGGCTGGAGGACGTCGCGCACGGGCACCGCCGGGGCGCGGCGAAGATCGCCGACCTGCTCGGCTGGTGCGACGACGCCGGCGTGCAGGTGGTCACCCTGTTCATGCTGTCCACCGACAACCTGCGCCGGCCGGAGTCCGAGCTCAACGCGCTGCTGGCCATCATCGAGGACGTCGCCGTCGACCTGTCCCGGCCGGGGCGGCGCTGGCGGGTGCGCAGCATGGGGGCGCCGGAGGTGCTGCCGGCGCGCACGGTCGCCGTGCTCGAGCAGGCCGAGCGGGACACCTGTGACCGCCCCGGGGCGACGGTCAACCTGGCGGTCGGGTACGGCGGGCGGCGGGAGATCGCCGATGCGGTGCGCTCGCTGCTGGCCGAGCACGCCACCCGCGGCACCTCGCTGGAGGAGCTGGTGGAGGTGCTCGACGTCGAGCACATCGCCGAGCACCTGTACACGCGTGGTCAGCCCGACCCGGACCTGGTCATCCGCACCAGCGGCGAGCAGCGCATGTCGGGGTTCCTGCTGTGGCAGACGGCCAACGCCGAGTTCCACTTCACCGACGTCTACTGGCCCGACTTCCGCCGCGTCGACTTCCTGCGGGCGCTGCGGGACTACTCGGCCCGGCACCGCCGCTTCGGCGGGTGACGGTGGCTGGGAGACTGGCCGCCATGACCGCGGGAGCTCTCGACGTCGCCCTGGAGTACGTGCGGCTGGGGCTGCGCTTCGACCGCCTGGAGGCCGGCTTCGTCGACGCCTACACCGGCGATCCCCGGATCCGCGCGCAGGTGCAGGACGAGCCGGCGCCCACGCCGCGGCAGCTGCGCGACCGCGCGCGGGAGCTGCTGCGCGAGCTGGACGCCGCCGGGCTCCCCGAGGAGCGCACGTCCTTCCTGCGCGGGCAGCTGACCGGTCTGGAGTGCAGCGCGCGGAAGATGAGCGGCGAGCCGGTCGGCTTCGTCGAGGAGGTGCGCGCCTACTTCCAGGTCGACGTCGAGCTGGGGGACGAGGCCGCCTACGCCGCCGCACACACCGAGCTGGACGCCCTGCTGCCCGGCGACGGGTCGCTCGCGGAGCGGTACGCGGCGCACCGGTGTCGGGAGGAGTGCCCGCCGGACCGGCTGGAGAGCGCGGTGCAGGCGCTGTCCAGCGCGCTGCGCGACCGGGTGCGTGGCCGGTACGGCCTCCCGGAGGTCGAGACGGTCCGCTACGAGGTGGTCACCGACAAGCCGTGGTCGGGGTTCAACTACTACGAGGGCGGCTACCGCTCCCGCGTCGCGATCAACGCCGATCTGCCGCACCGGCTCTCCCAGCTCGCGCACCTGGTGGCGCACGAGTCCTATCCCGGGCACCACACCGAGCACTGCCGCAAGGAGCAGGGGCTCGTCGAGCGGGCCGGCCGGATCGAGCACACGGTCTTCCTGGTCAACACCCCCGAGTGCCTCATGGCCGAGGGGCTCGCCGACCTCGGCGTCCCGGCGGCGATCGGGGAGGGCTGGGGGAGCTGGTCGGCGGAGATCCTCGGCGACCTCGGTCTGCGGTTCGACGGCGACCTGGCCGAGCGGATCGCGGTGGCGGCCGCGCCGCTCAACCGGGTCCGTCAGGACGCCGCGGTGCTGCTGCACGACCGGGGCGCCGGGGCCGACGAGGTGGCGGCCTACCTGCAGCGGTGGGCGCTGGTGAGCCCCGAGCGTGCGCGGCAGCAGATCCGCTTCCTCACCGACCCGCTGTGGCGGGCCTACATCTCCACCTACGTCGAGGGGTTCGACCTCCTGACGCGGTGGCTGGCCGCCCGCCCGGCGGACCAGCCGGTCGCCGACCGCTTCCTCCGTCTGCTCGACGAGCCGCTGACCCCGCAGCGGATCGCCGCCGAGATCCCGGCCGCCTGACCCGTGGCAGCCCGCTCCCCGGCGCAGGCGCGGTTCCTGGGGCTGTGGACCGCGGGCTGGCTGGCCCTGCTGCTGGTGGCCGGCATGCTCCGGTTCGGCGACCCCGCGGTGCAGTGGCCGGTGCTGGTGGTCCCGGCCCTGTGGGCGCTGGTCGCCCTGCGGCCCCGGCGGGCGTCGCGGGCCGGCGGTGCGGGTTCCCGGCGCCCCGGTCGATCGGCCGATGAGTGGGCCGAGGACAGGTGGGCCGACGACGAGGAGGCCGAGGACCGGTGGGTCGACGACAGGTGGGCGGAGGACGGTCGGGCCGACGACCCGTGGGCCGAGGACGGTCGGACGCGGGACGCGGGACGGTGGCCCCCGCCGGGCGAGCGCACCGACACCGTGGAGCGTCCCGCGCTGCGCCGCCGGTCCGACGGCACCGACCGGTGGCGGTGAGGGGCCGGCGCTGACGCCGTCGGCGAAACCGGTGGAAGCTGTCGGCGGGCGGAGGGATGCTGTCGCGCGTGATCCACGCCCGCGGCCTCGCCCGCACGTTCCGCAAGCGCAAGCAGGAGGTCCACGCCGTCGTCGGGGTCGACCTGGACGTCGCCCCCGGTGAGATCGTCGGCTTCCTCGGCCCGAACGGGGCCGGGAAGACGACGACGCTGCGCATGCTGACGACGCTCCTGGAGCCCACCGCGGGCACCGCCACCGTGGCCGGCTGCGACCTGCGGGCCGACCCGGTCGGGGTCCGCCGCCGCATCGGGTACGTCTCGCAGAGCGGCTCGACCGCCCCGGAGGCGCGGGCCGGGGAAGAGGTCGTCGACCACGCCCGTCTCTACGGCATGAGCACCGCCGAGGCGACCGAGCGCGGGCAACGGCTCTTCGCCGAACTCGACCTCGACGGGCTCTGGGAGCGCCAGCCCAAGGCCATGTCGGGCGGCCAGCGCCGCCGCCTCGACATCGCGGTCGGGTTGATCCACGTGCCGGAGCTCGTCTTCCTCGACGAGCCGACGACCGGGCTGGACCCGCAGGCGCGGGCCAACCTGTGGCAGCACATCCGCGGGCTGCGCGAGGAGCGCGGGACGACGGTCTTCCTGACCACCCACTACCTGGACGAGGCCGACGCGCTCTGCGACCGGATCCTGGTCATCGACCACGGGGCGATCGTCGCCGAGGGCACTCCCGACCAGCTGAAGTCGCAGGTGGGCGGCGACGTGCTCACCGTGATGGTGGAGCGCCCGGAGCAGACCGCGGAGGTCGCCCGCCTGGTCGGGGCCCTGCCGGGGGCCGAGCAGCCGCAGCTGCTCGCCGACCGGGTCGTGGGCCGGGTGCCGCACGGAGGTCGTGCGCTGGTCGAGCTGGTGCGGGCCCTGGACGCCGCGGACGTCCCCGTCAGCGGCATCGAGAGCCGCCGGCCCAGCCTCGACGACGTCTTCCTCGGCCTGACCGGTCGGTCCCTGCGCGAGTCCGGCGCCGCGCCGGCGTCACCCCCCGCTCCGGCGGTGGCCGGGCGATGAACACCCTCCTGCGCGACACCGGGACCGTGTTCGCCCGCGCCATGCGGATGTCGCTGCGCAACCCCGCCTGGCTGGTGATCAGCCTGATGCAGCCGATCCTCTACATCCTGCTGTTCGGGCCGCTGCTCGAGCCGCTGGCCGGTCAGCTGGGTCCGGGCGACGCCTACCAGATCTTCGTGCCCGGCATCCTCGTGCAGCTGGGCATGTTCGGGGCGCTGTTCGTGGGCTTCGGGCTGATCGCCGAGTGGCGGGCGGGGGTGATCGAGAGCCAGCGGGTCACCCCGGCCAGCCGCACCGCCCTCCTCCTCGGCCGGGTGCTGCGCGACGTCGTCGTCCTGCTGACGCAGGGAGCGCTGCTGGTGCTGGTGTCCATCCCGCTCGGGTTGCGGGCGCCGGTGCTCGGCGTCGTCCTCACCCTGCTGGTCGTCGCCCTGCTCGGTGCGGCGCTCGCGGCGGTCTCCTACGCCCTGGCGCTCACGCTGAAGAGCGAGGACGCGTTCGCCCCCCTGCTCAACGCTGTCGTCTTCCCGCTCGTGCTGCTGTCGGGCATCCTGCTGCCGATGAGCCTGGCGCCCGGGTGGCTGCAGGCGGTCAGCGACGTGAACCCGTTCAAGCACGTGGTCGAGGCGGCCCGTGAGTTCTTCGTGGGCGGGTACGGCACCTCGACCGCGTGGTGGGGGGTCGCGATGACGGTGTTGCTCGCGGTCCTCGGCTGGGCGTTCGGGGTCCGCAGGTTCCGTCGCGAGTCGAGCTGACGGTCCGTGCGGGACGGCTGCGACGGATGAGGCCTCCGGGTGACATCCACTCCTTCTCGTGGGGTGCACGTCACGTGGATGTCACCCCCCGGGCATAGCGTCCGCAGTGGACGGCGAGCTCCCTCGCCGTCCACGGGAGGCCCGGTTGGTGCGACTGCGTTCGTCGTCCAGAGGGGCCGGTCCCCGGCTCCTGCGCCGGGGCCCGGCCACCTTCGAGCAGGGGTGCGCCTCGTCACCGGGGCGTCGCCTCACGGGAGCCGACTCGTGACCACTCGCCGTACGTTCGTCCTCGACACCTCCGTCCTGCTGTCCGACCCGGGCGCGCTGCTGCGCTTCGGCGACGCCGACGTGGTGCTGCCCCTCGTCGTCATCGGGGAGCTGGAGGACAAGCGCAACCACCCCGAGCTCGGCTGGTTCGCCCGCCAGGCGCTGCGCATCCTCGACGACCTGCGGGTCACCCACGGCAGGCTCGACGCGCCGGTGCCGGTGGGGGAGAGCGGCGGCACGCTGCACGTCGAGCTGAACCACAGCGACCCCGCGGTGCTCCCGGCCGGTTTCCGGAACGACAGCAACGACAGCCGGATCATGGTGGTCGCGCTGAACCTGCGGGCGGAGGGCCGGGACGTCTGCCTGGTCACCAAGGACGTGCCGCTGCGCGTCAAGGCCGCGGCCGTCGGGCTGGACGCCGACGAGTACCGCGTGCTCGACGCGGTGGACGCCGGCTGGACCGGGATGGCCGAGGTGTCGGTGGAGGACGCCGAGCTCGACGTGCTGTACGAGGACGGCGAGGTCTTCCTGCCGGCCGCGGCCGAGCTGCCCACCCACACCGGTCTGGTCCTGCTCTCCTCGCGCGGCTCGGCCCTCGGCCGGGTCACGCCGGACAAGCAGGTGCGGCTGGTGCGGGGCGACCGGGAGGCCTTCGGGCTGCACGGGCGCTCGGCCGAGCAGCGGGTCGCGCTGGACCTGCTGCTGGATCCGGCGATCGGCATCGTGTCCCTCGGTGGTCGGGCCGGCACCGGCAAGTCGGCGCTGGCCCTGTGCGCGGGGCTGGAGTCGGTGCTGGAGCGGCGGGCGCACAAGAAGGTGGTCATCTTCCGGCCGCTGTACGCCGTCGGCGGTCAGGAGCTGGGGTACCTGCCGGGCGGCGAGGGCGAGAAGATGTCGCCCTGGGCCCAGGCCGTCTACGACACCCTGGGCGCGTTGGTGTCCCGCGAGGTGCTCGAGGAGATCGCCGCGCGGGAGCTGATCGAGGTGCTGCCCCTCACCCACATCCGCGGCCGCTCGCTGCACGACTCCTTCGTGATCGTCGACGAGGCGCAGTCGCTGGAGCGGGGCGTGCTGCTCACCGTGCTGTCGCGTCTGGGCAGCAACTCCCGCGTGGTGCTCACCCATGACGTCGCCCAGCGGGACAACCTGCGGGTGGGCCGGCACGACGGCGTCACGGCGGTCATCGAGAAGCTGAAGGGGCACGTGCTGTTCGCGCACGTGACGCTCACCCGTTCCGAGCGCTCGCCCATCGCGGCGCTGGTGACCGAGATGCTGGAGGACCTGCCGCTCTGACCTGAGCAGCCGCGTCGGCCGCTCTGGGGGTGGTTCTCCCGCCGCACGGGTCCTGCAACGACCCGGGAGCAGCGGGAACACCCCCGGAGCGGGGCGTCCACAGGCTCCGCCGTCGTCCACCGGACCGGCGCGGGCCTGGTCACCCGGGCGGGCCGCGTCGGACGGTCGGAGGATGACCGACCCGAACTTCCACCCGCCCGTCCGTCTCCGCCGGGACGCCCTGACCGAGGGCTGGTCCGAGGGCGAGCTGGCCCGGGCCGTCCGCTCCGGGGAGCTGAGCCGGCTGCGCCGAGGGGCCTACGTGGACGCCGTCCTCCCCGCCGGTCCGGCCGCGCAACACGCGCTCCTGGTCGAGGCCACCGTGGCGCTGCTCCGCCGCCCGGCGGTCGTGAGCCACCAGTCGGCGGCCGTGCTGCACGGGCTCCCGCTGTGGGACGTCGCGCTCGACCGGGTGCACATCACCCGGCCGCCGGGCTCGTGGACCGACCGCAGCCGGGTGCTGTGCTGTCACGTGGTGCGCATCCGCGACGACGAGGTGGTCCGGGTCGGCGGCGTGCCGGTCACCGATCGCGTCCGCACCCTGCTCGACCTCGCCCGCTCCCTGCGGTACGAGGCGGCCGTGGTCGCCCTCGACGCCGCGCTGCACCGGGGGCTCGTGACCCACGACGAGCTCCGCGCGCGGCTGTTCGACATCGTCGGAGCTCCCGGGACGCGGAGCGCGGCGCGAGCCGTCGCCGCGGCGGACGCCCGCAGCGACAGCGTCGGGGAGAGCCGCAGCCGGGTGATCCTCCAGCGCTGGCAGCCGGCTCCCTCGGCGCTGCAGTTCGAGGTCTTTTCCGCCGGCGGGGACCTGGTCGCCCGCACCTCTCGCCTGGGAGGTGGCCCGCCTGGTGGGAGAGTTCGACGGGCGGGTGAAGTACGGCCGGCTGCTGCGGCCGGGGCAGGACCCCGGCGACGCCGTCTTCGCCGAGAAGCGCCGCGAGGACGCTATCCGGGACGAGGGCTGGCACGTCGTCCGCTGGGTGTGGGCAGAGCTGTCCGTGCCGCACCGCCTCGCCGCGAAGGTGCGCCGGGCGGTGTAGGGGGCCCAGCGGCGAGCCGGGTGACCGCTCCGCTGGTGCGGCACCCGCTGTGGGCTCCGGCACGGCTCGCACAGCGGGAGTTCGATCCCGGAGCCGGTCAGGCGGCGTCGGCCGGCTCCTCCGTCGGCGTCGCCCGGGCGGCGGGCCGTCGCCGGCCCTCGGGCGCGGGCTTGGGTGGTGTGACGACGGCGCGGACCAGCGCGACGACGACCCAGCCGGCGGCCAGGCACCACGGCAGCCGGTTCACCATGTCCTCGGTCGTGAAGTCCCCGCGCAGGCCGAGCGCGAGCACGGGGACGGCCAGCACGAGCCCGACGAGCAGGACGTCCCAGCGGAACGGGCTCATGTCTGCGGGCTGTCCAGGCGCTCGCAGAGCAGCGAGGCCCAGCGGTGCGGGGTCGCGCGGGCGCCGTCGAGGAGGGCCACGGGGACGGTCAGCCGCTGCAGCACGGCCGCCGGGTCGGCGCTGAGGTCGGTGTCCTGCACGACGAGGGCGTCGACGCGGGGCAGCCCGCCGAGCCACACCTCGAGGTCCTCGGGCTTGCGGGTCGCCTCGGCGACGGCCCAGACCGACGCCGGCGACCAGATCGCCAGCATCTGCGACATCCAGTAGAAGTCGCTGCGGAGCGGCGCGTCCACGGCGACGATCGTCAGCATGCCGACGTCGGTCGCCTCGTGCTGACGGTCGATGGCCGCGTCGACCGTGGTCACCCGGCTGCCCTTGGGGGCGAGTCCGGCGAGGTCGCCGCGGGTCGCCCACTGCACGCGGTCGGGGTCCAGCCGCAGGGAGACGGCGAGCGCGCGCGCGGCGCGGAGCGCCTCGACACCGGGCCCCACGACGAACAGCACCTCACCGGCTCCGGTGGGGAGCTCCGGCGCCTCGGGCAGCCGCGCGGCCAGCACGCGGGTCAGCGCCGCGTAGGTGCCCTCCGCCTCGATCCGACCGGCGAAGTCCGCCGCCAGCAGGTCCTGGGGCAGGCCCAGCTCGCTCAGCCGGGCGACGATCTCGCGCGGGCCGGCGGGGCTGAGCCCGGTCCGCCGCGACGGCGCCGGGGCGGCGGGGACGTCGGCGGCCCGCGCGGCGGGAACCGGCCGGTGGACAACGGCGTCCTCGTCGATACCGGCCAGCTCCGGGTGGTCGTCGCCCATGAGGGGACCCACCGGGAGGCGCGTGACGGTCGCCAGGGTGCGGGGTGCGGCCTGGGTCCCCTCGGCCTCCCGGGCAGCGGCGTCGCGCGGGCCGGCTGCGGCGGGGCGTGACGGGGGGACCGCCGGGCGGCCCGACGCCGGCGGCACGGGGGGCAGCCCACGACCCCGCGCGCCGGGCAGCGGCGGCAGCAGGGACACCCGCGGCATGACCGTCGTGGCGTCCGACGACAGGCTGAGCGGGGCGGGGTCGCTGGCGGTCCGGGCGAGCAGCGGCTCCTCGGCGACGGCGTCCGCGGCGGCCACCTCCTCGGCGACGACCTCCTCGGCGACCGCGTCCGCGGCGATGGCTTCCTCGCCGAAAGCTTCCTCGCCGAGAGCTTCCTCGGGGATGGCGTCCGCGGCGATGGCGTCCTCGGCGACCGAGTCCGCGGCGACGACCTCCTCGGCCACGGTCGCCTCGGCGGGCGAGGCCTCGGCGACTACCTCCGCGGCGGTCTCCGCGGGCAGCTCCACGGCGTCCTCGGCCACGGCGAACGGGACCCAGTCGTCCTCGACGGCCGGCACCGGTGACTCGTCGACGACCGCGGCACCGCCGTCCTCGACGACGAGCGCGGCCTCCCCGGCGACCGTGGCCACCTCGAGCGGAGCCGGCGACGTGGGAGCCCCGCCCAGCACGTCGGCCCAGATGGGCGAGTCGGTGCCGACGGGACGAGCGAGGACCGGCTCACCCCACAGCGCGGTGTCGGCGGCAGAGCTGCCCCAGCCGAGGTCGGCGGAGGTCGGTGCGGGCGCCGCTGGCGGGAGGGGGTCGTCGAAGAGGGGGAACGACGACACGGCGCCGACGGGCTCCGGCACGACGAGTGCCGGCGCGGGCGGCGACGAGGTGACCGGCTGCTCGCCGACCGAGGCGAACAGCGGGGTGTCGAGGGGGTCGGGCTCGACGACGGGGAGCTCGCTGCGGACCGGCTCGTGGTCGACCAGCTCGGGCGTGGTGGTGAGCGGCTCCGGCAGGAAGGCGTCACCGGCACCCGGGAGGTCGAGCGCAGGCAGCACGGGCTCGGCCGGGACCGGCTCGGTCAACGCCTCCCGCGGGGAGTCCCCGGCCAGCATCTTGCGCAGGATCCCGGCGAGGGCCTCGTCCGAGTGGCCCTGGGCCAGGGCGTCCCGCAGCGCCTCCGCGATCTCCTCCTGCCGCGCGGACGGCGCCGGCGCGGCGGGCTCCGGCGAAGGGGCCGCCCAGGTGGGCAGGCCGTCGGCTCCGGTCGTGGACGTGGACGTGGAGGGCGGCGCGGTGGCCTGATCTCTCACCGTGAACTCCTCCTGCTGCACGGCCTGAAACCGCGTCGACGGGTCTGCTGAACGAATGGCCGCGGCCAGGGACGAGCGGGGCGCCGGCGTGCCGGGGGCTTCGGCGGTGAACGGAACCGGATCCTGTGCGGCCGGGTGGAGCTCCGCCGGCTGCGCCAGCGCTTCCTCGACGGCCTGGCGCACGTCGCGGTCCCCGGAGACCATGCGGGCCAGTGCCGCCGTGAACGGGGAGGGCGCGGCCTCCGCGTCGTCGCGGGCGGCGGTCGGCTGCTTCGCCGGCGCCGGAGCCGTCTGCGTGCGCGGGGTGGACGCGGCTCCGCGCGTCGCCTTCGGGAAGGTGGCCCGGGACGCCGACGACCGCCCGTACCCGGTGGAGGGGGCTGCGGGGGTGGCGAGAGTGCCGGTACCGGCGGGCGAACCGCCCAGCAGGCCGGCCAGCTCGTCGATCCGCTCGTCGTCCGCGGGCGCAGCGGGCGCGGCGGCCGCAGCAGGCGCGGCGGGCGCAGCGGGCGTGGTGGGCCAGGAGGAGGCCCCGGACGTCACCGGCTCCACCGGTGCCTGGCGCGTGGCCTCCGCGGCCCAGGCGGCGGCGCCGTTGCGGGCAGGGGCTGTCGTGCGGGCGCGGGCCGGAGCAGCCGAGGCCAGCGGGGAGTCGTACGCGGCGACGGGGGCGGCCTGCGTGGGGCCCGTCGACGGCGAGGGGGCGCCGGGGCGGACGAACTGGTCGGGCGCCACCTCGGCGACGTACCGCTCGGTGGCGAAGAAGCCCAGCACCCCGCCGGAGCGGACCCGCCGGACCCCGACGACCCGGACGTGCGGCCCGAACTGCTCGCGCGCGGCCGCGATCGCGTCGTCGCGCGTGGCGGCCTCAACGGATCGCAACGGCACCGCTCACCACTCCCAGCGACTCGATCTGGGCCGTCCGGGACACCTCCGCGTAGGAGATGACCGGCAGCCGGGGCAGGATCTGGCGCATCAGCCGCGCGAGCGCCGCGCGGACCTGAGGCGAGCAGACGAGGACGGGGGACAGGCCCTGCCGCTCGGCCTCCTCGAGCATGCCGCTGCAGCCGTGGACGAGGGCGTCCACCGCGCCGGCGTCGAGGGCGAGGACGGCGCCCATCTCGGTCTGGCGGACCGCCTCGAGCAGCCGCTGCTCGAACCCAGGCTCCAGCGTGAGCACGTGCAGCCGCTCGTCCGGCGTGACGTAGGGCTGGCTGATCGCCGAGCCCAGTGCCGACCGAGTGGCCTCGACCAGTCCGTCGAGTTCGGTCGAGTGCTTGGCACGTACAGAGAGTGCCTCGAAGATGCGCACCAGGTCGCGGATCGACACACCCTCGGCGAGCAACGCATGCAACACGCGTTGCACCTCTCCCAGGGTGAGCAGCGCCGGGGTCAGCTCTTCCACGACGACCGGGTGGGAGCGGCGCACCATCTCCACGAGGAGGCGGACGTCCTCCCGCCCGAGCAGGTCCGCAGCGTTCTGCCGGACGACCTCCGCCAGGTGGGTGGTGATGACCGATGAGCGGTCGACCACGGTCGCCCCGGCCATCTCGGCGGCCCGCTGCAGCTCCGCGGGCACCCACTTGGCGGCGAGCCCGAACACCGGCTCGCGGGTCGGCTTGCCGGGGAGCCCGTCCAGCGCGTCGCCGATGGCGAGCACCGTCCCGGCGGGGGAGCTGCCCTTGGCGACCGGCACGCCGTTGAGCCAGATGACGTACTGCGAGGAGGGCAGGTCGAGGTTGTCCCGGGTGCGCACCAGCGGGATGACCAGACCGGTCTCCATGGCGACCTTCCGGCGCAGGGCCTTCACCCGGTCCAGCAGGTCGCCGCCGCGC
Organism: Blastococcus sp. SYSU DS0552; assembly: GCF_054050815.1. Lineage (NCBI taxonomy): Bacteria > Bacillati > Actinomycetota > Actinomycetes > Geodermatophilales > Geodermatophilaceae > Blastococcus > Blastococcus sp. SYSU DS0552. The sequence goes on along the minus strand of NZ_JBJHAB010000021.1, from coordinate 9,245 downwards.
GCCGTGTCGACCAGGTCGACCAGGTCGAAGGCCACCTCGAGCTCCAGCGGGTCGACCCGCATCCGCTCGGCGATCGCCTCGGGGGAGTCCGGGGCGGGTTCCAGCTCGGCGGCCGCCGCGGCTGCCTCGGCGTCCTCGTCGATCTCCGGCTCGTCGGTCAGGCGGGTGGCCAGGAAGAGGAACAGCGCACCGACGAGCAGGAACGGCAGCTTGGGCAGTCCCGGGATCAGGCACAGGGCCAGGGCGGCGCCGCCGGCGATGCGCACCGGCTGCTGGAACCGGCCGAGCTGGGCGATCAGGTCGGTGCCCATGTCGCCCTCGCTGGCCGACCGGGTCACGATGATGCCGGTGGCGGTCGACATCAGGAGCGCGGGGATCATCGAGACGAGCCCGTCGCCGACGGTCAGCAGCGAGTAGGTGCTGACCGACTCGGCCGGGGTGAGGCCGCGCTGCATCATGCCGATGGCGAAGCCGCCGATGAGGTTGACCAGCGTCACCACGATGCCGGCGATGGCGTCGCCCTTGACGAACTTCGACGCGCCGTCCATGGAGCCGTAGAAGTCGGCCTCGGCGGTGACCTCGTGGCGGCGCTTGCGTGCCTGGGCCTCGTTGATCAGCCCGGCGTTGAGGTCCGCGTCGATCGCCATCTGCTTGCCCGGCATGGCGTCGAGGGTGAAGCGGGCGCCGACCTCGGCGACGCGACCGGCACCGTTCGTGATCACCACGAACTGCACGATCGTGAGGATCAGGAAGATCACCAGGCCGACGACCAGCGAGCCGCCGATGACGATGTGGCCGAACGCCTCGATCACCTTCCCGGCGTAGCCGTCGGTGAGCACCAGCCGGGTGGAGGAGACGTTGAGGGCCAGCCGGAACAGCGTCGCGATGAGCAGCAGCGACGGGAAGACGGCGAAGTCCAGCGGCTTCCTGATCTGCATCGCGACGAGGAGGACGAGCAGCGAGATCGCGAGGTTCAGCCCGATCAGCATGTCCATCATCGCGGCGGGCAGCGGCACCACCAGCATGAGCACGATCGAGACGACGCCGATCGGGACGGCGGCCTTGCCCAGGCCCTTCACTCGCCCGCTCCGGGGGCGGGGGACAGACGCTGGCTCACCCCTCCCTCATCGGCAGGCCGGCACGCAGCCGGTACCTCCCCATGGCCACCGCTCCTGGCTCACCGCTGGGGGTCCTGGCTCACGGTCGACGCTGAGCCAGGACCCGGAATGATCAGGTGACCTGATCACCATCGTTCAGGCGGCGACGGTGGGGCGGCGCCGGCCGGCCTTGGGCAGATCCGTCGTGTCCGGTGCCTCGAACCCGGGACGGTGGAACCCGCCGCGCACGCCGCGGGCACCCAGGTGCATGACGAAGGCCAGCACGCGGGCGACGGCGGTGAACAGCTGCGGGGGGACCTCCTGCCCCAGCTCGCAGGAGGCGTGCAGCGCCCGCGCCAGCGGGACGTCCTGGACCAGCGGCACGCGCGCCTCGGTGGCCCGTTCGCGCAGCTTCGCCGCCACCTCGCCGGCGCCCTTCGCCACCACGCGGGGTGCGCCCTTGGCGGCGTCGTACTTGAGCGCGACGGCGACGTGGGTGGGGTTGACCAGGAGGACGTCGGCGTCGGCCACCTCGGCCATCATCCGGTTGCGGGACATCGACATCTGCACCCCGCGGCGGTGCGCCTTCATGTACGGGTCGCCCTCGGCCTGCTTGTGCTCCTGGGTGATCTCGTACTTGCTCATCTTGAGCTGCTTCAGCATCTTGGTCCGGACGACGACGAAGTCGGCGACGGCGATGACCAGGCCGGTGACGGCGACGACCCGGAACATCAGGACGGCCGAGTCGGTGAAGGTGGCCGCGACCGCCGAGAGCGGCAGCGCGCCCGCGGAGGACACCAGCGCCTGGGCCCGCTCGCTGGTGACGATCACGACCGTGCCCAGGGCCGCGGTCTTGATCAGCGCCTTGGACACCTCCCACAGCCCCTGGGTGCCGAACATGCGCTTGAACGCCGGGAGGGGGTTGAACTTCTTCAGCGTCGGCTTCATCGGTTTGCCGGCGAAACGCACCCCGCCCTGGGCCGCCGAGGAGGCGACGCCGACGAGCATGAGGGCGATCGCGGTCGGCAGCAGCGTCGTCAGGAAGGCCACCAGCGCCGTACCCAGCAGCGCGGTGACCGTGGTGATCTCGGGGTTCCTGGCCACCGCGCCGACGTGCACGAACAACTGCCGCACCGTGTCGAAGGCGTTGCCCACGAGCATCGGCAGCAGGAAGCTCGCCGCCGCCACCCCCAGCCAGGTGCCCAGCTCCTGGGTCCGGGGGATCTGCCCCTCCTTGCGCGCCTTCTTCAGGCGCTGGGGAGTGGGCTTCTCGGTCTTCTCACCACCCGGTCCGTCCTTGGCCATGCGTCACCCCCTCAGCCGCCGCGCAGGGAGGTCATCGCCCGCACACCGTGCTCGAGCAGCGAGTCCAGGGCCGGTGGCAGCAAGGGGAACGTCAGCCCCAGCATCGCCAGGGTGAGCATGATCTTCACCGGGAAGCCGAGCGAGAAGACGTTGAGCGCCGGGGCGGCGCGGCTCAGCAGCGCGAGCGCGACGTCGGCGAGCAGCAGCACGGCGACCATGGGGCCGGCGATCTGCAGGGCGGCGAGGAACATCATCGAGAACGCGGTGACGAGGACGGCCGCGAGCTGGTCGGTCGGCACGTCCCCGCCCACGGGGAGCCCCTCGTAGGAGGTGGCGAAGCCCTTGACCATCAGCAGGTGGCCGCCGCTGGTGAACAGCAGCGTGGTGGCCAGCAGGTAGTGCAGCTTGCCCAGCGAGCCGTTCTGCGACATCGACAGCGGGTCGTAGCCCGGCTGCAGGGCGAAGCCGCCGGTGAGATCGAGCATGTCGCCGGCCATCTGCACCGCCGTGAACAGCACCTGGACGACGAACCCGAGCGCCGCGCCGATGACCACCTCGGTCACGGCGGTGACCACCAGGAAGCCGGCCGTGGGCTCGGGCAGGGTGGGGGCGATCTGGGTCGACAGCAGCACCGCGAGCGCCAGGGCCAGGGCGCCCTTGACCGGACCGGGGATCACCCGGGAGTTGAACGGCGGGGCGAGCAGGATGAAGCCGGCGGCCCGCGCCGTGCCGAGGAGCAGGGCCGCGAGCGTGACCGCCGGGACCGAGAGGTCCACGGCGCTACGTCCGGTCGAGCAGCGCCGGCAGCTGATCGAACAGGGTGTGCGTGAAGGTGACCAGCTCGGAGAGCACCCAGTTCCCGGTGACCAGCAGGGCGATCGAGACGGCGATCATCTTCGGGACGAAGGAGAGCGTCGCCTCCTGGATCTGCGTGGCCGCCTGGAACAGCGAGATCAGGAAGCCGACCAGCAGGGCGGTGATCAGGATGGGTGCGGCGACCTTGGCGGCGACCATCATGGTCTGCGCCGCGATCTCCGTGACGTCGGCGTCCGACATCAGCCTGCCCCCCCGTAGGAACCCACCAGCGCGGTGGTGATCAGCGCCCAGCCGTCGACGACGACGAAGAGCAGCAGTTTGAACGGCAGGGAGACGATGGTCGGCGGGACCATCATCATGCCGAGCGACATGAGCGCGGCGCTGACGAGCATGTCGAGCACCAGGAACGGGATGAAGATGACCAGCCCGATGATGAAGGCGCTCTTCAGCTCCGAGAGGACGAACGCGGGGATGAGCGTGGTCATGCTGACCGCTGCCGCGTCCGCCGGGGCCTCCTCGCCGGAGAGCCCGATCATCAGCCTCAGCTCGTCCTCGCGGGTGTTGGCCAGCAGGAACTCGCGCAGCGGCCCCTCGCCCGCGTCGTAGGCCTGGGAGACCGACATCGTCCCGTCCATGTAGGGCTGGACGGCGAGCTCGTTGATGTCGGAGAACACCGGGCCCATCACGAACAGCGTCAGGAACAGCGCGATACCGGTCAGCACCTGGTTCGGCGGCGACGTGGCCATGCCGAGCGCGTTCCGGGTGAGCCCCAGCACCACGACGATCTTGGTGAACGAGGTGGCGAGCAGGAGCACCGACGGGGCGACCGACAGCACCGTGATCGCCAGGATCAGCGTGATCGAGCTGCTGGGGGAGCCGTTGCCGATCGAGATGTCCACGGCACCACCGACCTCGGGCGCCACCGGCGCCGTCGGCTCCGTGGGTGCCGTCGGGACGGCCGCGGCCGGGCCCGCCAGCAGGACCGCCGCCACCGTGGCGACCAGCAGGGACAGCAGGACCACGAGGGCGCGGCGTCGTGCCCGCCGGCTGCCCGGCGAGGGCAGCGCGCACACCGTGGTCGTCATGTCCGCCGGACCGTCCGCTCGCGCAGTTCGTCGACCAGCGTGCCCCAGCCGTTGCGGTCCAGGACGGAGCCGGCGAGGACGCCGTCCCCGGAGCGGGCCGCCTGGACCGGGATCGCGGGCGTGCCCTCGCCCGGGCCGTCCGCGGTCCGGGGTCCGCCCGGGGCCCGGCGCTCGCGCAGCGCTGCGTCGACGGCCTCGGCGTCGACCTCGGCGAGCAGGGTGACGTGCTCCTCGGTGGCCCCGACGACCAGGACGACGTCGGCGATGCGCACCACGTTGACGGTGCTGGTGCGGCCCATCCGCTGCCGGGCGAGCACCTCGATGAGGCCGTTGCCCTGGCCCAGGCCCTTCTTCTTCGCCAGCCGGGCGGCGAACCAGAGCACGCCGCCGATCAGGGCGAGGGACAGGAACAGCCGGACGATCATCCACGTCATGAGGCCTGGGCCCCCAGCTCGGCGGCGTCGGTGACGATCTCGCTGATCCGGAGGCCGAAGTCCTCGTCGACGACGACCACCTCGCCGCGGGCGATCAGCGTGCCGTTGACCAGCAGGTCGGCCGGCGCGCTGGCGGCGCGGTCGAGCTCGACGACCTCGCCCGGGTGCAGGGACAGCAGCTCCTGCACCGTCATCCGGGTACGGCCGATCTCGACGGTGACCTCCATGGCCACGTGCCGCAGGAGCTCGAGGCTGCCGCGCTGCTCGCGGGCGGCGGGCAGCGTGACCTGCAGCGCGAGGGTGGCCTGGTGCTCGCCGTCGGCCAGCAGCGGGACGGCGACGAACATGCCCTTGTCGCGCAGCCCGTCGAGGGCGGCGACGGGCTCCTCGGTGCGCTCGGAGGCCACGCGCACGCGGCCGAGGGTGGCCGCGGCGGCCTCGAGGGCCGGGCGCAGGGCCGCGGAGACGTCCATCTGACCCACGGGGGAGTTCTGCAGGGCGTCGACGACGTCGCTGGAGAGCACCAGCACGACGTCGCCGGAGACCTCGCCGGAGAGGCCGGCGGTGACCGCGACCGCGGCCGCCGGGGGCAGCGGGACGGTGTCGGGATCGCTCACGGGGGCGCCGGCGGTCAGCACCGAGGACGAGGGGATCAGGTCGGCGGCGGCACGGGCGGCCGCGGCGACGACCGCCGTGACGGTCTGGGAGTCCTGCGAGTCGGTGCGGGGCGCGGTCATGCGGAGTCCTTCGCGGCGTGCGGGGTGGGGACGATCGAGGCAGCCAGCCGTCGCCGGTGGTTGCTGGCGATCGCGTAGGCGAACGTCACGTCGTTGGTGGTGACCTCCAGCGGGCTGTCCCGGGGATGGCGGAGCAGCAGCACGTCGTCGACGGCGAGGGAGAGCAGGTCGGAGGAGGAGACGGTGAGCGGGGCGAACCGGACGCTGACGTCCACCGGGACCAGGTTCAGCCGGTCGATCAGCGCCTCGCGGGCTCGCTGGCGCTTGCGCAGCGCGGACTCCGACAGCTGCGGGGAGGCCGCGTTGTTCAGGGCCTGGGCGAAGGAGGAGAAGGGCAGCACGACGGTGGCCTCGCCCTCGCGGCTGCCGACCTGCAGCGAGTAGCTGGCCACCATGACGGTGTCCGAGCCGGCGGCGGCCTGGGCGAGCTGCGGGTTGTACTCCCGGCCGACCAGCACCGGCTGGAGCTCGGTGACGGACGCCAGCGAGGTCGCGAACTCGTCGAGCAGCCGGTCGAGCAGGTGGTTGGTGATGGTGGTCTCCATCGCCGTCATCGGCCGGTTGGGCTGATCGGCGCTGCCGGAGCCGCCCAGCATGTGGTCGACCATCGCCATGGCGATGTCGAGAGGGAAGGCCAGCAGGCCCTTCCCGGCGAGCGGCTCCAGGGTGAACGTCGACATGAAGGTGGGGTTGGGCAGCGTCCCGACGTAGTCGTCGTAGGAGAACTGCTCGATGCCACCGAGCTCCATGCGCGCACCGGCCCGGAGGAACGTGGTGAGGATGGTCGTCGCCTGCCGGGCGAAGGCCTCCTGCGCGATCTGCATGACCCGCACGTGCTCGCGGGAGAGCTTCGTCGGGCGGCGGAAGTCGTAGGTACGCGGCGCCCCGCGGCGGCTGCGGCTGCTCGAGGCTGCGGAGGTCGGAGCCGGGGCCGGCGCGGCGGCCGGGGCCGGTCCGGTCTCGGGGGTGGTCACGCAACCCCTCATCGGCGGGGACCGGCAGCACCCTGACCGGGTGCCACCGCGAGCCCGTGGCGGCCGGGGAGCGCGTGACGGGTGGTGCGGCTGATGCGCGACAGGGGTGCCCTCCGTGATCGGAGGGCACCCCTGCGTGGTCGCGCGGGCGCTACTGGGTCACGTACTCCGTGTAGTAGATGCCCATGACCATCGGTACGTCGTGCTCCGTGTAGGCCTCGATGATCTTCTGCTCGAGCGACTCCTTGAGCGCGTCCCGGGCGCCGGTCACGTCGGCCGGGTTGGCCTGCGAGAACGTGGAGATGATCGCGTCGTAGGCCTTGGCGCCGTCGACCCCGCCAGCGCCGTGGCCGCCGCCGGCGGCCGCCGCGGTGTAGTCGAGCGTGATGCCGATCTTCAGGTAGCCCCCACCGGCCAGGTTCACCGCGATCGGCTCCAGAGCGGTGTAGCCGCCGTGCTCCGGTGCCGCGGCCTCGGCCTTGCCCGAGCCGGCGAAGAGGAAGAAGTAGGCAGCGCCGGCCCCGGCGAGCAGCACGACGGCAAGGATCAGGAAGAGCTTCTTCTTCCCGCCGGAGCCCTCGGTCTCCTCGCCGTCGGCGGGGGCGTTCTTGTCCTTCTTGCTCATTCGGTCACTCCATGGTGGGCGGCGTCGAGCCCGGGCAGGAGGGCGTTGGCCTCCGCCGAGGCGCTGGACAGGACGACGACGTCGACCCGTCGGTTGACGGTGAGGGCGTGGGGGTCGGACTCGGGCACCAGTGGCCGGGTCGAGGAGTAGCCGGTGGCCGACAGGCGTGCCTGCGGGACCCCGTCCGTGGCCAGGTACCGCACGACCGTGGTCGCCCGGGTGGCCGAGAGCTCCCAGTTCGACGGCCACGGGCCGCCGCGGGTCACCGGGAGGTGGTTGGCGTGCCCCTCGACGCCGAGCGCGTTGGGCAGCCCGGTGAGGGTGGGTGCGATGGCGCTCAGGATGGCGCGGCCCTCCGGTCGGAGCGCGGCCTGCTCGGCGTCGAAGAGCACCTGGTCGGCGACGATGTGCACGACGAGGCCGCGCTCGTCGATCTCGTAGCGCGCGGCACCGGCGTGGCCGGCCGCGGCCAGTGCGGCCTCGATCTTCTGACGGGCGGCCGCCAGCTCGTCGTAGGCGGCCTTCGCCTCGGCGGCGATGCGCTCGGCCCGGTCGGCGGCGGCCTGGGCGGCGGCCTTGTCGATCTGGGCCTGCTGGACCGTCGGGTCCGGCGGGATGGCGGAGGCGATGTCCACCACGCCGGGGAGCCCGTCGAGCACCGACCCTTCCGGCGTCGGGCCCGGCTGCACGGTGATCGGCCCGCCGAAGCTCTCGGCCATGCCCTTGGCCAGGGCGGCGAACTTCTGCTCGTCCACCTTGCTCATCGCGAAGAGCACCACGAACAGCACGAACAGCAACGTCATCATGTCGAAGCCCGACACCAGCCACCGTTCGTGGTTCTCGTGCTCCTCGTGCTCCTCGTGCTTCTTGCCGCGGCGGCGGCCGTGACCGGTGCTCACGGGGTCACGCCGCTTCCTTGGCCACCGAGCCCGGCGGCACGAGCGAGGTCAGCTTGAGCCGGACGGCCCGCGGGCTCGTGCCGGCCTGGATCTCGGCGATGCCCTCGACGAGCAGTTCCATCTGCGCGGCCTGCAGCTCGCTGACGCGGAGGATCTTGGCGCCCATCGGCAGGAACCAGAAGTTGGCGGCCATGACGCCCCACAGCGTGGCGATGAACGCCGCAGCGACCATCGGGCCGAGCGTCTCCGGGTTGTTCAGGTTCCCCATGACGTTCATCAGGCCGACGATGCAGCCCAGGATGCCGATGGTCGGCGCGTAGCCGCCCATGTTGTTCATGAACTTGGCGGCGACCTTGTCCTCGGCCTTCTTCGCCGAGATCTCGCTCTCCAGGACGGCGCGCAGCTCCTCGGGGTCGGTGCCGTCGATGCCCATCTGCAGGCCGCGCTTGAGGAACGGGTCCTCGATCGCCTTGACCTGCGCCTCCAGGGCGAGCAGGCCCTCCTTGCGGGCCTTCTCCGCGAGGCTGACCAGCGTCTGGATCTGGTCGGTCGGCGGCGGCACCTTCGCCGGCATCACGGCCATCTTGAACCAGTTGCCGACCTTCTTCAGGTCGTCCATCGTCTGGCTGGCCGCCGCCGCGCCGAAGGTCGCGACGATGACCAGGATGATCGCCGGCAGGAAGATCAGCGACGTCGGGTCGGCGCCTTCGAGGATCATGAAGACGATCAGGGCGACGAGGGAGATGGCGAACCCGATCAGGGTGGCGGGGTCCACGGGTCAGCGCTCCTCTCGGGTCGGGAAGGGGACGACCGACGAGTCGCCGACCTGCTGCTCGGGGACGTGCGGGCGGTAGGCGCCCCGGTCCATCTCGTAGGAGAGGGCGAGGATGCCGGCGCGGTACTCGCGGATCTCCTGCAGCACCTCGGCCACGCTCTCGCGCACCACGTACTTCGTGCCGTCCACCAGGAAGGCGACCGTGTCCGGGTGGCCCTCGACCTTCTCGATCAGGTCGGGGTTGAGCGCGAACTGGTCGCCGTTCAGGCGCGTCACTCGGATCACGGGTCGGACCTCTTGCTCGGTGGGGGTGGGTGGGAAGTGGACACGGATCGGGCGGGAACGGCACTTCTGTCATCGGCTCCGGACGGGGGGTCCTTGAGCCGAAGGTGCTGGCGGGAGCCGTGTGACCGACGGCCCGGGGCCCCCGCCGGGTGGGCGGGCCGCCCGGGGCCCAAGCTGGGAAGGCCGTCCTGCATGTGCCCGCGCAGCCGATCC